>NZ_JAEHNY010000006.1:86597-265613 GCF_016236975.1 Salegentibacter maritimus | reverse complement strand
TGTAGCCTTCCCTAAAAATAAGACAGTTTAAAATTCGAAATTGTTAATTTTAAAAACGATAAACTGTCCGATGAAAAAAAGTAGATTTACAGAAAGTCAGATCATCAAGATCTTGAAAGAAAACGAACAAGGCCGAGCTGTTGGTGATATCGCTCGAGAACTGGGTATTGATAAAAGCACTATCTATTATTGGCGTAAGAAATATGGTGGAATGGAAACTAGTGAGCTAAAACGGCTTAAGGAGTTGGAAGAAGAAAATCGCAAGCTCAAGCAGATGTATGCCGATGCCAGTCTAGATAACCAAATGCTGAAAGATATACTGTCAAAAAAGTTCTAAGGCCTTCCGACAAGAAGCATAGAGCGGTTTATTTGATCAAGGAGTACCAGGTCTCCATAAAACGAGCCTGTAATGTAGTAGGTTTAACCCGTTCGATGTGGTATTATCAGACTAAGCGAGACGATTATGAGGTAATCGATAAACTTTCTGAATTGGCCACTGAGTTGCCCACCAGAGGTTTTGATGAATACTATAAACGAATACGTCGCGAAGGCCATAAGTGGAACCGGAAACGGGTATTACGAGTATACCGGCAGATGAAGCTTAAGCTAAGGCGCAAACATAAAAAGCGCATTACAGGTAGGGTAAAACATCCTTTAGAGACCCCTGAACAATTGAATCAGGTTTGGAGTATGGATTTTATGTCAGATGTCCTTTCTGATGGCAGAAAGGTACGTGTCTTAAATATAATTGATGATTGCAACCGAGAAGTACTGGCTGTAGATCCAGGGTTGAACTATCCTGCTAGAAAGCTAGTGGAGACTTTAGAACAATTAGAAGAAGAAATTGGATTACCACAAACTATCCGTTGTGATAATGGCCCTGAGTTTATCTCTAAAACATTCAGTCAATGGTGCAATAGAAAACGTGTGGAAATACGGTATACCCAGCCAGGTAAGCCAATGCAAAACGGGTATATAGAACGTTTAAATAGATTTTATAGAGAAGATATATTAGATGCTTACTGGTTTAATGATTTACATCAATTGCGTTCTTTAAGCAATAAATGGATGGAAGATTACAATAATAACCATCCGCATCAATCCCTGGGCAATAAATCACCAAGGGAATACAAACCTCGATTCGGGGAAGAATTCTTCCCCGAATCGAATGATATTAATGAAAATTTATTGAATTTAGCCCTGTCTTAAATTGGGGAAGGCTACAAGGTCAGGATAGAAGAAATACTTCGAATCTAATTATAAAGGGAAGAAATAATAAACAAGATTTCAAAAATATGATTTATGCAATGGAAGGAATTTTAACTTCCACAGAGAATGCATACAACATTGAAGATCTAAAAAATCAAAAAAAATCAATTGAGCTAAAAATAAAATCAGAAAAAAAGAAAATTTCAATAATTAAAGAGAATCCAGAATTAGCGTCGTTTATAAGTTCTTCAGCAAATAATTTAGATTTTAAAAATACATCTCAAAGACTAAGTCAGTTACATAAAAATATTGCTGATCTAAAAAAACAAAGGAACCGAGAGGAAAACAGAAAACTAAAATTAATCAATTTAGTAGCAGAACTTAGATCCTTAAATAGAAATTTAAAGGAAGGAAATGTTATATGTTCTGACTGTGGTAGTGAAAAAATAATCTTTGCCAATAAAGAATTTGAATTTGAAGTTAGTAATGATTATGTAAGGAAGAATATTTTAAAATCTATTGAAGAAAACATTTTAATAAAAGAGGAATCTGTTACAGAGTATAATGATGAAATATTAAAGGAACAGGAGCAGATTAAAAGCTTACTTCAGAACTCTTCCACTGATGCAAAAAATTACATTTTATTCCAAGATTCTATTATCGATTCTAAAGATATCGATAAAATTGTTGTAGGACTGCAACAAGAATTTGCGGAAATTCAAAAAATGATTGATAAAAATGAAAGTAAAATAGTTTCGGATAAGGACGCCCAAAGAAATATATTATATTCCATTTTAAAGGAAATGAGAAGGTACTACGATAGAATTGATCCAGATGGGACTTTAGTTTTCGAGGACCTTTTTACAAAAAATAAAGAGACTTATTCTGGAAGTGAAGAACAAGAATACTATTTCTGTAAGATACTAGCATTAAACAATATTCTTCGACATAATTATCCTATAATAATTGATTCTTTTAGAGAGGGAGAGTTGTCTTCAAATAAAGAAACTCTCATGATTCAAGAATTCATTAAACTCAACAAACAAGTAATTCTTACTTCAACTCTTAAAAATGAAGAATATATTTCAGAAAAATATTTTAACCAAAAAGAAATTAATGTTTTGGATTATTCAAAAGTTGAAGACAGTAAAATTTTACAACCAGATTTTGCCGTAGAGTTCAATGAAATAGTAGAAAAATTCAATATTCAGCCTTAACTACCTCTAACAAAGAGGGTTAATCGCTAATAGTCGGCACCGTTAGAAAGAAAACAATCAACTTGACCAACAAACCAATACTAAGCCCACAAAAACAGCGTCCTTACTTTCGTGACTTGCGACGGAACCGTTGGGCACAATTAAAACAAAACGTAAATGAATACTTCAATTTTAGAATCTAAATTGAAAAGACACAAAATTTCTTATTCTAAGGAAAATGAAAAAATTATTATCGGAAAAGCCAAAACTGATTACGGCACTTTAATCGGATTAGCTATTCTTCCAATAATTGCTGCTCTTGGAATTTGTTCGTTTATAATTTTAAACAATGGAGAGTTTAAAGGTAAAATAATTGCTGGAATAATATTCTTATTTGGAGTTGGATTTTTTAACCTTTCACGTATAAGGACTAAAAAGGAATCAAATGACAATCTGAAAACACTTGACAACAAGGTGATTAAAGTGAAAAACGATTTTGGAGAATATATTTTCGATTCAAAAAACATAAAAGATTTTGAGTACTCGGCTGAACAAATAGATGATGAAACTTACGAAGGAAACCTTTATCTAATTGACAATGAAGAAAGAAAACATCAAATACTCGGATTTGACGATGAGAATGAAAAATATGTTTTAAACGATTTAAAATGGTTTTCGGAATATTTGATTAATCACGTGGAATTAAAAATAACTGTTGCTAACAATTTATAACCGCAATTACGGCGCATTCGACTACGACCGAATCCACTCGGAATTGCTAACGCTAGTTCTTAACCGAAAATTATTAACTTTAAAACCGTAAATGACGGTTATACGGGACTGTTGTATTCAATTTATGAAAGAAAGTTTTCAAATAGAAAAACCTACTTCCGATATAGATATAGTCACTGCTATAATAAAATATATTGTACTTGGAATAACATTATTTTTGGCTAGCTGGATTGCAATTCCTTTGCTCATTTCACAGAATCGACCTTACCGATTAAACAAGACATTTGAAATTTTATTTAGTAATCCGCTAATGTCAAGTATTCTTATTTCAGTTTTAGTTATCGGGTTTTTAATTTATCGGTCCTGGAAAAAATATAGGGTTGGAGAAGTTTACAAAATTTATTTTGATGATATGAAACAAAAACTCATTGTAAATACAGTAAATACTGCAAACAATAAAGAAAAGGTAAATGTTTACAGCTATAGCGACATTACTTACAAACTAAATCAAGTTACCGATCCCCTTTTTGGTTATCAAAGAATTTTACAAATAAGCGAGGAGAATAAGAATGTCCATTCAATAAATATAGACAGAACAGCCTGGTGCAGAAATGAGCATTTGGAGGAATTAATCGAGAAAATTAAAATTGGGCACAATACCGCTTAATCGCAAATATCGGGTGTTGCAGAAAAAGTATAACTCTAGAAATGAGAAAAAAATGGTTAATCCTACAAGTAAGCGTACCTACCCCGTGACTTGTCTTAATCGAAATCCTCAGCGAAAAAATTAGTAAATAACCTTTATGAAAACGAATTTAAAAGTATTGACCAATGATGAGTTGCAAAAAGAATACAGGGATAAATCAATTATTTTCTCCATTTTTTTAGGTTTAATAATCGTAATGGTCATTTCCTCTATAATCACCCTTTTTATGAGTAGTATTATGGCTACTACATTTCTTCCGTTCGCATTTTTACCATTATCACTTATTTTTTGGAAGCAATTTAATGATGTAAAAAAAGAAATGAAATCCAGGAATATTAGGAAAAATAGCTGAATCCTGTTTTAACTGTGGAAAGACAGTAAAAGAAAGTATAGCGGAAGTTGAGGTGTGAAAAAAATAAATTCTGAGTAGAAAAAATAGAATGCCGATCCTTAAAAAAGAGGTTGTGGTACGATATGTAAGAAACTTTAATAAATAAATAAAAAATGAAATTAGCCAAAGTATGTGTTTATCTACTAAGCCTTGTTTTAATAAATAGCTGTTCCCTAAGCAAAGCTGCTAAACATCTTAAAGAAGGAGAAACACAACAGGAAAACTATAAAGTTACGTTGCCTTTCGAGATTAAAAATGGGTTTATAATTATACCTGTAGAAATAGAAAATAAGAACTATAACTTTCTTTTAGACACAGGTTCTCCTACGCTGGTATCGAAAGAACTTGCTGCAAGTTTAAATTTAAAAGCTATTGATTCTGCAAAAGCAGGGGATGTTTATAATAATAAACTACAAAATAAATATACAAGACTGGAAAACGTTAAAATTGGAAATATAGATTTTACCGGAACAATAGCTTTAATAAATGATTTTAACTCAGTATCAGTATGGTCTTCTTTAGATATTCATGGGTTTATAGGAGCTAATTTAATGCAACATGCTATTTGGGATATCGATTTTAGAAAAAAACAAATTACTATAACTGATAACGAATCAACATTAGATATACCTAAAGATGTAATTGAAAACAAATTGTTTATTGGTGTGGCAGGAATACCTGCTATTGCTTGTAAAATAAATGGAGAAAAAGTCTGGAATTTCACTGTTGATTTAGGCTATAATGGAGGTATTGTCGTACCCTTTTCTGAATTTAAAAAGCAAACAGAAAATGGTAAGATTCTAGATTTTAAAAAATCTAATACTAAAGGGGTTACAGGAATTTATGGTGCACCAAATACAACCCGGGAATCTTTTATCGGAATTATTGATGAAATTGAATTTGGGAATTCAACACTAGAAAATGTAAAAGTGTATTCAGAGCAATATTTAGAAAAGAGGTTTGGTTCAGATTTTTTTGAAAATTACCGCATTATTCTAAATTGGAATAGTAAAAAGATAAAGTTGATAGAAAATAAATCAACCAACAATTCTTTAGTAAAAAGCCTGCGCAAAATATCGGTTAATCGCCAGTGATCTGTATTGCCGAAAAAACTAGCCTTAAGCGCCCCCATAATTTCTAAGCCTTCTTTTGATAATAATTCACGTTAAATACTTAATCTTTTAATTTTTGATATTTTATAAGGTGAATTCCTACATTAATTTAAGATTATTTATATATTAGCAAAAAATTAACATAGATAGGTTTTTTTGATATATCTATCTATTAAAACTGCCATCCCTACAGGCTGTTTTTATTTACTGGAGTCGCGCATTTCTTATTTTTTAGGAGCAATTTCTTGCAGTTGCCCGGTGGTTATTCTTCCAGGGGAATTGTTATTAATAGAATAAATAAATAGACTCTAGCCATTAATTGAAAACCATTTAAACAATCAAGAACTTTAAAATTTAGAAATGAAGATTATTAAAATTACTCTCCTGTTGGTAATGGCATTAAGTCTTACAAACTGTGCGTCTGGCTATAAAATGATTGAACCTAAAGCCATTAATTATATTTCTGCCAACGAAAATGACGGAGTAATACTGGAATACAAATATGATTTACTCGATAAGAAGTACGAGAAGAAAGAGTTGAAAAAAGGCGTAAAATTAGTAGCGGTAAAAGTAACCAACAACTCCGGGAAGGATTTGGTGTTTGGGCGTGATGCAAAACTAGCCTACGAAAACGGAACAGAGATTTATGTGATGGAGAATGAAAAGGCTTTTAAAACACTAAAACAAAGTCCGGCATCCTATCTATGGTACTTACTCTTAACCCCCGTAAACTTTTATACAAGCAAGACAAATTCTAATGGGGTACAGGAGCAAACCAGTTCTACGCCTATAGGTTTGATCTTGGGACCGGGTTTAGCGGGCGGAAATATGATTGCAGCAAGTTCGGCCAATAAGAAATTTAAAGAAGAGCTACTGGAATATAACGTGAACGGAACGCTTATAGAAGACGGTGCAACCAGGTATGGCCTAATCGGAATTAAAACGGAGGCTTTTGACGCATTGAAATTAAAGATTCAATAAAACTTTCAAAATGAAAAAACAGGCTTTATTTCTATTGTTTACAATTTTGAGCCTCAACTGTTTCTCACAAATCACTTTTGAAAAAGGCTATTATATAGATGAAACGAATCAAAGGCTTAATTGCCTAATTAGGAATGTTGATTGGAGAAATAACCCTAATAAATTTGAATATAAACTTTCAGAAGAAGCTGAAATAAAAACTGCATCCCTCAATTCAGTAAAGGAATTTGCAATTGAGGGTGTATCTAAATATGTAAAGAGTGAGGTAGAAATTGACAGGTCCAGTAAGAATATTAATAAATTAAGTACAGAGAAAAACCCTGTTTTTCAGAAAGAAACCCTTTTTTTAAAGGTTTTGGTTGAGGGAAGATCTACGCTTTATGAATATGTAGAGAATAATCTAAAAAGGTATTTTTACAAGAAATAAAATTCTAATATTGAACAACTTATCTATAAAAAATATAAAACTTCCAGTGCTAAAATTGGGGAAAACAACAGGTTTAGACAACAGCTTTGGCTAGATTTAAAATGTCCAGATTTCAACTCAAATGAACTTGAGGCTTTAGATTACAAAAAAAATGAGTTAGTCAGTTTTTTTATAGATTATAACCGGTGTCATAATCAGGAATTCGCCAACTACTCAAAAAAGACTAAAAAGGATTTTTTTAATCTTACAATCAGACCTCGTTTAAATAATTCTTCATTACAAATTCAAAATTCTAAATCGGAAGCCAGAAGTGTAAATTTTGAAAACAAATTTGGCCCGGGTATAGGAGTGGAAGCCGAGTTTATACTTCCGTTTAATAAAAATAAGTGGGCCATTATTTTAGAACCTACCTATCGGGCTTTTAAGGCAGAGAGAGTGAAACCTGTAAATAATCTTACCGGGGGTGAATTGGTTGCAAACGTTGATTATAGTTCTATAGAACTCCCTATTGGATTACGATATTATCTTTTTTTAAATAACCATTCTAAATTTTTTGTCGATGCTACCTATGTTATTGATTTTGATTCAAACTCTTTTATCGAATATACTAGAAATGATGGCTCAATGGTGAAAACCTTTGATATTAATTCGGGCTCCAACCTGGCGTTTGGCTTAGGTTATAAGCTAAATAATAAATATAGTGTAGAGGCCAGGTACCAAACGACCAGGCAGCTTTTAGGTAACTATGATTTAAACTGGAGTGCAGAATTTAATACATCTATATCTATAATACTTGGGTATTCGTTATTCTAAAAACACCTATAGATATATTCTAAGCTTACTGCGAAGGCAGTATTAAGGAAGGTTTATGGAAAGAGGTTATTGGTAATTGAGATGTAATACTATGGGATTTTCCGTAAGATAGTTTACTCCAACTCCTTTAAAATCAATACCGGTACCTTAGGGTTAAAGTCTATGTCTTCTTTAAATTTTTGAGAGAAAAGTTTGCTAAAAAAGCCCTGCCTGCGTTTATAAAGGGCTAAAAAGTTGCTTTCCCTACTTTCAATAAACAAATGAATACCGGTGGTAACACTGGTTTGTGTGAGTTTGTGAAAACTAAAGTCTACTTTGGTAAAATAAGACTTTAGGCTCTCTTTGTTTTCTTCCTGTTCTTTGGTAAGTGGTTTTCCCAGGCTGTCAATATACAAGACCCTAATGCTTGCATTTAAGCTAATGGCCATCTCAATAAGTGCGGAAAGCTCTTTATTTTTAAATGAAAATTTATAATTGGTAGGAAAAACTATTTCCCGGTTTGTTTCGGGCAAACTTTGCATTTGCTCGGGTAGTACCAGGAAAGGGCAATCTTCTACTTTTTGAATTACTTCTGAAATCTCACTTTCAAAAGCAGTATTTATCGAGACATTTTCGCCCCGGGAAACCATTAAAATTAAATCTATTTTATGGGCATCTACCACTTCCTGAATGGCCTCAGCAAGCTCTTTATTGCGGGAGATGGTCTCAAATTGATGCTTTTGATTTTCCTTTCTGAAATTTATTCCCTGCATAATTTTCTGCAGGCCTTTTTCAGATTCAGCTTTTGCCGCCTCCAAATCGGCAGTCTGGTTTCTACCAAGTGAGATCCTGGAAGAAACCTTATAGGTATTCAGAATATAAAAAGTACAGGGAATATCTTTATAAAGATTTAAAGCGTATACCAGCGTATTCCAGGCGTGTTTGGTGAAGTTGGAAGGAATAAGAATTTTTTTCTCCATAAATAATGATGAATTTGATAAGCGATCCCTGTAAATATACTAAAACTAATTTCCCGAAATTTTGATTTTTTTCTGAAAGCAGTTTTAAAGAAAATGAGGTGGTTGAAAAGTTCAGTTTCGTCAAGCTATCCTGAAAATAGACGTCATCCTGAATTTATTTCAGAGCCTGCTCCGAAATTTATTCGGAGATCTAAGTTGTGAATAACTGGTTCATCTTAGAAGCTGAAACAAGTTCAGCTTGACGTGTGATTTCAAATCACCTCACTTGTACAATATTTATACAATGAATGAGCTGAGAAAGCAATTACTCCCGGCTCATCTCGGTAAAATACTTGTAGAACCATGGAATGGTTTCTATACCTTTTAAATAATTCCAAACCCCAAAATGTTCGTTGGGGGAGTGGATGGCATCAGTATCAAATCCGAAGCCCATTAAAATAATCTTGCTTTTTAGTTCTTTTTCAAATAGCGAAACTATTGGAATACTGCCACCGCTACGCTGCGGAATTGGGGTTTTTCCAAAAGAAGCTTCATAAGCTTTACTGGCTGCTTTATAACCAATATTATCTATAGGCGTGACATATCCCTGGCCACCGTGATGAGGTTTTACCTCAACAGTAACCGAATTGGGGGCAATACTTTCAAAATGTTTTTTAAAGAGTTGGGTGATCTCTTTCCAATCCTGGTTGGGAACCAAACGCATAGAGATCTTTGCAAAAGCTTTTGACGGCAGCACGGTTTTGGCACCTTCGCCAATATAACCTCCCCATATTCCGTTTACATCTAAAGTGGGCCTAATAGAAGCTCTTTCTAGCGTAGAATAACCCGCTTCGCCGTGAACATC
This sequence comes from Salegentibacter maritimus, assembly GCF_016236975.1. Lineage (NCBI taxonomy): Bacteria > Pseudomonadati > Bacteroidota > Flavobacteriia > Flavobacteriales > Flavobacteriaceae > Salegentibacter > Salegentibacter maritimus. Next base: position 256,243 of record NZ_JAEHNY010000006.1, on the reverse strand, counting down.
TTTAATAGCAATTTTTTGCTTGTAGGCTTCTTCATCATAAGGGGCTTCTGCCATTTTTTCGCGTTCCTCTGTGCTTAGCTCCTCAACCTTATCATAAAACCCGGGAATGGTAATATGGTTGTTTTCATCGGTTAAAGAAGCAATCATTTGGCTAAGGATATTAATAGGGTTTGCCACCGCACCACCATATAAACCAGAATGTAAATCCCTGTTAGGCCCGGTAACTTCCACTTCCACATAAGAGAGTCCGCGAAGTCCCGTGGTAATAGACGGGGTGTCTTTAGCGATCATTCCCGTATCTGAAATAAGAATTACGTCGTTGGCAAGTTTCTCTTTGTTGTTTTCTATAAACCAGCCTAAATGTTCGCTACCCACTTCTTCTTCCCCTTCAATCATAAACTTCACGTTACAGGGAAGCTCATTGTTTTTTGTCATAAACTCCAGTGCTTTTACGTGCATAAACATCTGGCCTTTATCGTCACAGGCACCTCGTGCATAAATGGCACCTTCGGGATGGATTTCGGTTTGTTTAATTACAGGTTCAAAAGGAGGGGAGTTCCAAAGGTCTAAAGGATCTGGCGGTTGCACATCGTAATGACCGTAAACCAAAACTGTAGGCAGGTTTTTGTCTATTATTTTTTCTGCATAAACAACAGGATGACCCGGAGTTTCACAAATTTCGGCCGAATCGCACCCGGCTTCCAATAAATTTTTTTTCACCGCTTCTGCGGTTTTTAGCATAGACTCTTTATAATTAGAATCGGCACTTATTGATGGAATTTTCAGTAAATCAATGAGTTCGCTAAGGAATCTATCCTTATTTTCCTCAATATATTTTTTAATATCTGTCATACTTAAAATTTTAACTGAGATAAAGGTAAAAAAAATATTTCCAGACTATTTGTGAATTGAAACATTTGTGTATATTTGCATCCGCTTAGTTAAAGCAACACATATTGAAATGCGGGCGTGGTGGAATTGGTAGACACGCTAGACTTAGGATCTAGTGCCGCGAGGTGTGAGAGTTCGAGTCTCTCCGCCCGCACAAAAAGCTTCTCAGAAATGAGGAGCTTTTTTTATGGAATAAACTGAATAAAAAAATAGGCGGGGGGGCTAGAAGTTTATCTCCGCCCGCACACTTCGGCAAGCTCAGTGCAGGCCTAAAATAAAAGCTCTTCAGCAATGAGGGGCTTTTTTTATGGGATAAATTGAATAGAAAAATGGGCGGAGAGGCGAGAAGTTTATAGAACAAGCCCAATAAATAGAGCTTTCAGGTACTACCTAAAGTTATAAATTATCCACGGTAAATAATACGTCTTAGGAAGTTGAAGTTTTTTTTAAAACTCGTCTAATTCTGATTACGCTAGAACTTTTTATTTAAGTGTTAGTAAAACAAAATAACAGAATAGGTGAAAACATTCCAGGAATAGAAGAAGAATGTATAGAGTTATTCCGGAATAAATTTTTAAGACAATAAATTATCTGTCTTAAAATTTAGGGTATTCTTGTAAACTAATTCATTTAGTGTTGGATTACATTAATTATTTTGAAATAATAATATTAATACCGTAATTGAAACATTGTTTTAAGTGTTAAGCTTATTTCCGAGATTATTGTGGCTTGATATTTAAAAGCTGCCATTGTTTTAAACCAACTAATATAAATGAAAGCATTCCATAATAGGTTAGAAAGTGTTTACAAAAAACATTATCGAGAATTTTGCTTGTTATCTATTAGTTATGTGTCTTCTCCCAGTCTTGCAAAAGATATTGTTCAAGATGTATTTGTTGAAATTTTAATGAACGATGAAAAAAGTGCCAACATATCTAATCTTAAAGGCTATATTTGGAAGTCTGTCAAGTATGCAAGCCTTAGAAAGATAAAAGATGCTAAGAAGCTAGTCCCTATTAATGGGAATACCCTGGTTCAAGAAATTTTTGGTGAGGAAGTTAGGCAGGATGTAGATTTAGGACCCAAACTTCGTTCCGGTATCGATAAATTACCAGAGCAGTGTAAAAATGTATTTGAGCTATGTGCCTTAGATGGACAGAAATACCAAAATGCTGCTGATTCTTTAGGTATTTCGGTAAACACTGTTAAAACACAGATGAAAAAAGCTTATAAAATACTAAGGGTTCATTTGAGTGATAGGTCTAATAAAATATCACTTTTAGGCATTATTTATCATTATTTACAATAATTTTCTTCTTTTACATCACCCTATTTTACTTTTTTGACACTTATACTTAAAGAGGTTATTCTAAATGACCACTTAAGTTATAAAAATTGTCATGGATATTGCTCGGATAATAGCGAAAAAATTGAAAGGGAAACTCTCAGATGAAGAAGAGAGATTTTTCACATCCTGGATACAAGAATCAGAGGAAAAGCAAGATTTATTCAACCGGTTAAAGGATTCAGAAAATGCAGAAAATATTTCTGTCATCGCTAAGCTTGATGATAATGAAGAGTGGCAGAAAGTTTTGGAAAAGTATAGGAATAAGAAGATAAAGGAGAATAAAACCTTTAATATTAGTAGCTTGTTGAAATATGCCGCAGTATTTATAGGTCTTATTGGTTTGGGGTATGGATATTGGAATTATAATTTTAATAACCAGTCTAGCTTTGAATCTGGAGATTCAATTACTTTAACATTAGGAAACGGTAAAACGCTTCAAATATCTCCCGAAGCTCAACAAACGATAACTGATGTTCAGGGGAAGATTTTAAGTGAACAAAAAGGAGAGCTAATTGATTATTCCAGAACTACAGAAGTCAGGAAATTAGTTTATAATACCTTGACAGTTCCCAACGGTATACGATTTAGTGTTGTTCTGTCTGATAGTACGGTTGTTCATTTAAACGCCGGGTCTTCACTAAAATATCCAATAAAATTTATAGAGAATCAGAATCGACAGGTTTTTTTGAAAGGAGAGGCATATTTTGATGTGACCAAGAACAAAGCAAAACCTTTTGTGGTAACCAGTGGCAATTTGGATGTAAGAGTACTGGGTACAAAATTTAATGTTTCGTCCTATCCAGAAGATGAACACATCAAAACTGTTTTGGTAGAGGGAGCTGTAAGCCTTTATAATGCCAAGAATAAGTATGATCCAAAAAGAGCCTTAAAGCTAAAACCTGGATATAAGGCCGATTGGGATCGACTTTATGGTGGAACTAAAGCTGTTGAGCAAGTTGATACTGATATCTATACAGGTTGGACAGAGGGTAAATTGATAATTAAAGAAATGCCTTTTAAGAATATAATTCAAAAATTACAGCGCCATTATAAAGTAAATATAGAAAACAAATATGAAGATCTAAACAACGAAGTCTTTACCGCAACTTTCGATATTGAGACTATAGAAGAAACATTGAAAATATTCGCTATAGAAACACCTTTTCAATACGAAATAAAAGGAGACGATATAATTATTTATAAACCTGAAAACTAAAATATTATTACGCCAATGAGAAAAAGAATATAGTATTTATTAAAACATAAAAACTGTTGGTTTAAAAAAAAATCGGAAAATGTTGGAGCATTTTCCGATCTATAGTAATCGACTGTTAAGTAGTCAACTAAAAAACACCATAAATATATGAAAAAAAGTGATCAAAAAGGTTTTTTCAATCCCAATCGCTTAAAATTCAATTTGAAAATGAAACTAACAACTTTTCTTTTACTAGTTTCGATTTTTTCTGTCCAGGCCAATATATATTCCCAAAAAGATAAGGTTTCCTTAAACCTTGAAAATGTGGAAATAAAAAAGGTACTAGAATCAATAGAATCTCTTACCGATCTAAAGTTCTTCTACAATCACAAAAAGATTGATGTAGAAAAAATGGTCTCGGTAGAGGTTGTAAACAAACCAGTATCTGAAGTATTGGATAAGATCTTTGATGGAACCTTTATTTACTATACAATTGAAAAGAAGCAGATTATATTAAAGTTGGGCAATATCAAAAAACCACCTTTGGTAAATAATAAGAACCAGGCCTTAATAAATAACAGGGATAACGTTCAACAATCTATTTCCGGTACCGTTTCTAACACCGATGGGCCACTGCTAGGAGTAAACGTATTCTTAAAAGGCTCAATAAATGGTACGCAAACTGATTTTGATGGAAATTATGTTTTGGACAATATAACGAAGGGTGATACTATTGTCTTTAGTTTTATTGGTTATAGAACCAAAGAGATCAAGGTAGGAGATGATTCTACTTTAGATGTGGTACTAGATAAGGAATTAAGTAACTTAGACGAAGTTGTAGTTACTGCTTTAGGGATTAAAAGAGAAAGTAGAGCTCTTGGTTATGCGGTTTCTAATGTTACTGGAGATGACTTAAATTCTGGTAGACAAACAAATGCAGTACAAGCTTTAGCCGGTAAAGTTGCTGGAGTTGATATTTCGGGTACAACTGCCGGGCCTTCGGGAAGTACCAGAGTGGTTATTCGCGGTAATTCTGAACTTTCAGGCAATAACAATCCACTTTATGTTATAGATGGTGTTCCTATGGACAATTCTCAATTAGGAGAAGCCGGTAAATGGGGAGGATACGATTACGGAGATGGCTTATCGTCTATATTACCAGAAGATATTGAGTCTATTTCTGTTTTGAAAGGCGCTTCGGCGGCAGCTTTATATGGTTCGAGGGCTACGCATGGTGTGATTTTAATTACAACCAAATCCGGTCAGAAAAAACCTGGTATTGGTGTGGAGTATTCTTCTAATGTAAGCGTTGTAGAAATTTTATCTCATTTTGATGATTATCAAAGAGAATATGGCCAGGGTAGAAGTGGTATTCTGCCAATGGATGTTTCAACAGGGCAGGGAACAACACAATCTTCGTGGGGAGCCAAATTAGATCCTTCTATCGATAGTTATATATATAATGGAGAACTTAAACCTTATGAGAATGTCCCTAATAATATCTTGTCATTTTTTAGAAGGGGATTAAGTGTTAACAACTCCGTTTCTTTATCAAGTTCTAATGGTTTTAGAGCATCTATTTCAGATATGAGCTATAAAGATATTGTTCCTAATTCTGATATGAGACGTAATACTTTTATGATTAAAGGCGGGGCAACTCTTGGAGAAAAACTAAAAGTTGAGGGGAAAGTAAACTATACCCGTGAGAGCGTAAATAACAGACCTGCTTTGTCAGATAATCCCAATAATATTGGAAATGCTATCATTGGTTTGGCACCAAACTTTAACCAAAAATGGTTAGGAGAAAATTATAAAGATGAGTTTGGTAGGTATATAGATTGGAATGGGGGTAATATTTATAGAATTAACCCCTATTGGGCAATTAATGAAATGAGTAACGAGTCTCTTAAAAATAGGGTGATGGGTTACTTAATGTTAAATTATAAAATTGCTCCATACTTAACTGCTCAAATAAGAGGAGGTACAGATTTTTACAATTTTAAAGCAGAAGAATACAGTCCATATGATACTCCTACAGCTTCTACAGGAAGTTTTAAATTATCACAGATAAATGTGAATGAAAGTAACTTTGAAGGCTTGTTTAGATTTAATAAGCAATTTAACAAATTACACGTTTCTGCTTTTGTTGGAGGCAATATTCGCTTATATCAAAGAGAGGCATACATTAATCAAGGATTTGATGAGGTACAATCAGGAATTCAGTCTATTTTAAATTATCGTGAAATGACCTTAAATCCAACTAACTATAGAAAACAGGTGAATTCTGTTTATGGTTCTGTCAATTTAGGGTATAACAAATACGCTTATATTGATTTTTCTTTGAGGAATGATATATCATCTACATTATCAGCTGACAATAGATCTTATTTCTACCCTTCTGTCTCAGGTAGTTTTGTCTTTTCAACTTTTTTCAATTTAGATAAAGAAATCTTATCATTTGGTAAAGTAAGGGCTTCTTGGGCACAGGTTGGTGGTGATACAAGTCCTTATAGATTGAATTTAACTTACGGGTTATATCCTTATACTTTTCAAGGGAATGCTTTAGGAAATATTAGTACGGGGGTTATTCCAAATAAAAATTTAAAACCTACCGAAACAACTTCTTATGAATTTGGTACCGATTTACGTTTTTTTAATGGTAGGCTTAATTTAGATGCCGGTTATTATAGAAAATCAACCACCAACCAAATTTTAAATTTATCTACAAGCTCTACTACCGGATACAAAAGTGCTACTATTAACTCAGGAGAAATTGTAAATCAAGGAATTGAAATTGCTTTATCTGCAACTCCTTTTAAGACCAAAAATTTTGAATGGAATGCATCATTAAATTATGCTAAAAATATTAATGAAGTAGTGAAACTTCATCCCAATGTTAAAAATTATGAATTAGCTGCAGCAAGATGGGCAGGTGCCTTTATTTATGCGAGTGAAGGTGAAGCCTATGGGAATATTGTTGGTAAAGGATTTAGACGCGATGGTAATGGAAATATTATTTTTAAAAATGGATTGCCTACTTATGAATCTGATTTAAAAACATTAGGAAATGGGGTGCCTGATTTTACATTAGGTCTCCTTCAATCTTTTAGGTATAAAAGATTTAGTTTAAAGGTGCTGTTTGATATGAAATGGAAGTTGGATATCTATTCAATGAGTGCTTTTCAAGCTCATGCAAATGGAACTTCAACAAACACTCTTGAAGGACGGGCAGAATGGTATAATTCTGAAGAACAAAGAAGAGCAGCGAATGTAGATGAAGCTAATTGGACCCCAACAGGAGGATATGTTGGTGAAGGAGTTAAAAATATAGGTACCGATGATGCTCCGCAATATGTTCCGAATGATGTATATGTAAATCCACAAGATTATTGGACAAATGTAGGTGCTAACACTCCAGAACCTTTTATTTACGATGGTTCTTATATAAAACTAAGAGAGGTAAACCTGTCTTATTCATTACCAAAAAAGACCCTGTTGAGAATGCCTCTGCAGTCAATCACTTTTTCTATATATGGAAGCAATTTAGCTTTCTTGTTTAAAAAAGTTAAAAACTTCGATCCTGAATCCAATTATAATACATCAAATGGTCAAGGATTAGAATATGGGTCATTACCATCAAGAAGGAACTTAGGGTTTAGTATTAATGCAAAATTTTAAAATATGAAATTATATATTAAAAAAATAAAAGTTTATTCAATAGTACTCTTATCACTGTTTTTAGGTATTAGCTGTACTGATTTTGATGAATTAAATACAGACCCTAACAGTGCTTCTGAAATGGATCCTAATTTAATGTTGACGACTGTACAGTATTTACCAGGTTCTAATTGGCAGGAACAATATCGTTATTGGATCTATCCTGGAGGGTTTATGAATCACTGGACTGGGAAATATGCTGTAACTGAATATGGCGGTTTTGGACAACAACACTCTAATTATCAAGAAAGACTTTGGATTACCTATTATCCCAATGTAATAAACAAAGTAGTGGCTCTTATAGAAAGTACAAAAGACGATGAGTCTTATGTAAATGTAAATTCCATGGCAAGAATTTTAAAGGTTCAAAACTTTTTAAAACTTACAGATTATTATGGAGATATACCCTACTTTGATGCAGGTAGAGGTTTCTACGATGATAAATTAACTCCCAAATATGATAAACAAGAGGATATCTACAATGATTTTTTTAAAGAATTAAAGGAAGCTGAGAATGCTTTAGATGAGTCAAGGCCTTCGGCTAAATATGATCTTATTTATAATGGAGATATTGCTAAATGGAAAAAATATGCAAATTCTTTACGATTAAGAATAGCAATGCGTTTAATAAAGATAAATCCTACAAAAGCACAACAAGAAGCAGAAGATGCAATTGCGGCGGGGGTATTTACTTCTAATGAAGATATTTCTTATGTAAAATATGAGAATGTTAGAAGTCCTGTTTCTGGTACCGGAAAAGGTAACGGAGTAGCTACATATTTAAGAGGCTCTAATGATGCAGTTGGTAGTGATACCTATATTTCTACTGAATTGGTAGAGGTTTTAGAAGAGATGGATGATCCTAGATTATTGAATCAATATTATTGTATGTCTGCTTTAAATGATGTTGATCGGACAGATATTACAGATTTGGTTTTGCAAGAAAGAGGTTCTTACGCAGCTATGACCTGTCAAGCCCAACGTTTTAGATGGGATCCTAATACGAAATATAATTCACCTTGGTCTGTAACTATAGAAAATAATGGCTCTCCATTAACTATTAATCAATATACCTACATGATGAGGCCATCGAAATACTTAATGGAGTATGATGCTCCCTATATCTATATTAGTTATGCTGAAGTTGAGTTCTTAATGGCTGAGGCTGCCGCAAGAGGATGGAATGTGAATGGTACTGCTGCAGAACATTATAAAAACGGGCTTGAAGCATCGGTTAGGCAATGGACCTTATTTGGAGCACCCGTAGATGAAAATGAAGTTACTGCATTTAGTGCTGCCAATCCATTGACCATAGGAGACGAATTAAATGAAATTAATACACAATTATGGGTACTTCATTTTATCGATCCATTAGAAGCCTGGGCAAACTTTAGAAGATCTGGTTTGCCTGAAATTGAATTTTACAACTATCAACCTTCTGTAAACCAATCAAATGGGGTGGCTCCTCGTAGGATGATATATCCTGTAGAGGAACAAACTAAAAATACGGATAATTATAATGAAGCGGTTTCAAGGATTGGAGAAGACAACTGGACTAAAAGAGTTTGGTGGGATAAGCAGTAATTTAAAAATCAATTAAAATAGAATCTATGAAAACATATATAAATAAACACATACTACTATTGTTATCTTTCATTGTCTTTATGGTATCCTGTACTCCCGATGAAGATTCCAAATCTGTATTTGCTGATGATGAATTGCCTAAAATATTTTTTGTAAACTGGTCCGCATCTCAAAGTATAAATGCCAATGGTACCTTGATACACTCTCCTGTTGTATCTCCAAATGATGGTGCTATTTATGAATGGACTTTAGAATCAGAAACCATTTCAGAGGAAAAAGACCTAAACTATATCGTAACAGAAACACCAGGAGTGTATACCCTAACTTTTACAGTTACTAGAAACGGGATTAGTACTTATAGAACTACAGAATTAACAGTGAATTAGCTTTAGGGGGTGTCTCTTATATGAGATTGGTATTCATATCCAACTTATACACTCGAAATATTAAAAGTGTTTTCAAGAAGATTTCGTCTGCTTGATTCTTTCTACGTTTCAAAGAATCTTATAAATAGATGGTTTTATAAATCTTGATTTCACTTAAATTAAGAAATACCAGAATGTTTCTTAAGCCCCATGATTATTAAGCCTTAAATGAACTAAATGCTTCTTAATGACTACAGGTTTATAACCAAAACCATTGTTTAACCAACCTGTTGAGGGTAAAAAGAAGAAGTTGTTAAAGGGAGCGGTTTCAAGATCAAAGAGGGAATCTTTTTTACAAAGTTTCTTGTAAAGAAATAAGGAGCAAAGTAAACAAAATTTCCATTCTACTTAGTAAAAGAATTTCTTGAGCTAAACGCTGAATATTTTAGAAAATTGGCAAAAGAAGTTTGCTATAAAAGTTATAGCGTTTCAAGGGGTAGTCATGGGATGTATTAAACAAATAATTTTAAAATTTCAACTATTATATTATGAAAAAAAATATCTTCTATATAGCAATTTTATGTCTTATACCAACTTTGTTGTCTTCTTGTAAAAAAGAGCAGGAAGAAATTATTAGTTCTTCAACAAACGAATATCATGATTTATCTTCAGAATCGGAAGGTATTATTTTTGGTGACGAACCGGTTTGTAACTTTAGTAACTTAAAACAAATAACAGGAACAGGTTTAAATGTTACAAGTGGTACGGTTACTGAAGGAAATAATAATTTACTATCTACCTCTACCCCTGTTACAAGAGCAGAAATAGATAATGATAGGGTGCAATCTTTTTATTCGAAAATTAATTTTAGATATAATGGACCCTCTGATGCAGATATTCCTTTAACTGATGGAACTATGAGACGGCAAATAGGATTGAAACTAAGGTCAAAGAATACCTGTAATGTTTTGTATGTAATGTGGTGGTTAGAACCGTATGAAAATATAGCCGTTTCTATAAAATCAAATCCTGGTATGGTGTACCACAGTCAGTGTGTAGATGGTGGGTATACTTCTCTTTATGCAGACACTTCAGCGAATTCTTTTCCTCCTGTTTCTTCTATGAGTGATGGTGAGTTTCACGAATTAGGAGCACAATTAATTCCAATAGCTGATAGTGATCCAAATGGCTCTATAGGAGATGATTTTCAATTAGTTGTATGTGTAGATGGTTATGAGGTTTGGAGAAAAGCAATTTATAACCTTCCTCAGGATATTTCAGGAGCTTCTGGGATTAGAACTGATAATGGTAATTTTGATTTTACTTATTATTCTGACAGTAATAAAACAGACGATGCCTGGATGGTTTCCTATTCTGGTAATACACCATGGACTCAAATAAGGGTGTCTAATTCACCACTAAATGATTTGGCTTATGGAGATTTTAACGGAGATGGAAGTACAGATATTTATAGAACTTCTACCGACGGAAAAGCCTATGTTTCTTTAAGCGGAACTTCTGATTGGGCTGAATGGAACAGTACGGGTTATGATATCTCTACGCTTAAATTTGCAGATTTTAATGGAGATAATACCACAGATGTTATAAGAGCCTCTGGAGGAAAATGGTATGTGTCTCTTGGAGGATCTGGTACATGGACAGAATGGACAACTTCTGGCTTAAGCATTAATGATTTTAAGCTTGGAGATTTTAATGGAGATGGAACTACAGATATTTTTACAGCTTCTGGAGGAAAATGGTATGTTTCACTTGGCGGAAATACCAGTTGGGTAGAGTGGGCGTCATCGCCAATAAGTTTATCATCTATAAAATTTGGTGACTTTAATGGTGATGGTATTACAGATGCTTTTAGGACTTCTGGTGGAAAATGGTATGTTTCATTAGCAACAAGTGGAACCTGGACTGAATGGGCTACTTCAAATCACGAAATTGCTGATATGAAATTCGCAGATATCAACGGCGACGATAAAACAGATATTCTTATTGAGTCTGCGGGCAATTATGAGGTATCTTATCAAGGGACAACTGCCTGGGATACCTTAGCTGAATCTAATAATGCAGCAATTAATTCTATTTTTACTGCCGATTTTAATGGAGATGGGAAAATGGATTTATTTAAAGCTACTCAACAATAGTTATATTTAGGATTCTGGAACTATCCCACAAAGCGTATAAGATTAAAATAAAAGGATTAGACTTTTTTAAGTCTGATCCTTTTTTTATAGATCTTTAAAAAAGCATTTAAATAGTTTTGCACTACCATTGCATCTTATTTTGTTTAATTTTGCTTCAGAATGAAATTATTTGTTAGCATATCTTTATCCTTAATTTTCCTGTTTCAGTCACTGGGCCCCGGAATGGATTGGTGTTGCGAACTTCCTAAAGTAGATAATTTCATAAAACATTACACAGAGCTTAAGCAGGAAAGCCAAATTTCTTTTTTCGAATTTATAGCAGATCATTATGGCAAAGATAAAACCTACCATAATGATGGTTACGATGGGGAACTTCCTTTTCAGCAAAATCATTCCTGCTGCCATGTACATGTACTTGTTTATACTACCTCTGAAGTTTCTTATCAGATATTTTTGGAGATAGAAAATAATACTTCCCCCGATTTTTATCGTTTTAATAAGGATTCCGGTATCTCTCTATCGGTTTTTCAGCCTCCCAGGCTCGGTTAAATACGGGCATCATCATTATTAGCTTACAATTTATCTAATCCCGCAATTTCGGGGTATATGCTCGTATCTATAGGTTAACCGAGAATCAAAAACTTGCTCCGGGCGCTACCGCGGGCAGGGTTAATACTAATATTTACATTATTTTTTATGCTAGATAAAATCATTGATTTTTCAATCAATAATAAATTTATAGTGGGGCTATTTACCGTAGTCCTTGTAGGATTGGGAATTTGGAGTATGCGCGAAGTACCCTTAGATGCCCAACCCGATATTACCAACAACCAGGTGCAGGTTATTACCCAGGCACCCAATTTAAGTACTGCCGATATAGAGCAATTTGTGACCTACCCTGTAGAGGTAGCTATGAGTAATTTACCGGGAGTTCAGGAGATACGTTCGGTTTCTCGTTTTGGACTATCGGTAGTAACCATTGTTTTTAATGACGCCCAGGGAACCTATCTTCCCCGGCAATTGGTTTCTGAAAAACTTTCCCAGGTTAAGGAGGAAATCCCACAGGGCTTTGGAGAGCCTTCTATGGGGCCCATTTCTACCGGTTTAGGTGAAATTTACCAGTACACTTTAGAGGTAGAAGACGAGTTTAAGGACGAATATGATCTTACAGAGCTTAGAACCATCCAGGATTGGATTGTAAAACGCCAAATGGCCATGGTGCCGGGAGTGGTAGAGATAAATGGTGTTGGAGGTAATATTAAACAATTTGAAATTGCGGTAATTCCCGATGAATTACGGGCAATGGGAATTAGTATAAGCGAGGTGTTTACAGCCCTTCAGGAAAACAATCAGAATACCGGAGGGGCTTATATTGAAAAAGATCATCAGGCTAATTTTATTAGGGGAGAAGGACTGGCCAGGAATAAGAAAGATTTGGAAAATATTGTGGTGAAAACCAGTAATAATGTTCCAATTACTATTAAAGATATTGCCAAAGTACAGGTGGGAAGTGCGGTTAGATACGGCGCCCTTACCAAAAATGGTGAAGGGGAAGCCGTAGGCGGTATGGTAATGATGTTAAAAGGAGCAAATTCTAATGAGGTTATAGATAATGTAAAAGAACGCGTAGCCGAAATTCAAAAGTCTTTACCGCCAGGGATTTCTATAAAACCTTTCTTAGATCGAAGCAAATTAATTGGAGAAACAACAGGAACAATAGCCGAAAACCTGATGTTGGGCGGGCTAATTGTTATTTTTGTTTTAGTGATCCTCCTCGGAAACTGGAGGGGCGGCCTTATTGTAGCTTCTACAATTCCACTTTCGCTGTTGTTTGCTTTTATTTTAATGGATGCTTTTGGGGTTTGGGCTAACCTTATGAGCCTTGGGGCTATAGATTTTGGTATCATCGTAGATGGTGCAGTTATTATTGTAGAAAGTACGGTTTTCTTAATTCATGAGAGAATAAAAAAGAAGCAACAATTCCATGCAAAGAGTATGGACGAAATTGCAGCTTCTTCAGCTAAAAAAATGATGAATTCAGCCTTTTTTGGACAATTTATCATCTTAATTGTATTTCTTCCAATCCTGGCCCTGGAGGGTGTTGAAGGGAAAATGTTTAAGCCCATGGCCCTTACCTTTATCTTTGCAATGCTGGGGGCTATGATATTATGCCTTACCTATGTTCCTATGGTGTCGGCATTGTTCTTAAAACCTACTAAGAAAATAAAAAAATCTAAGGGTGATAAACTTGTAATCTGGCTACAAAGTATGTACGAGCCTTTATTGGCCGGGGCATTAAAGAAATCGAAGCTGGTAATTGGTGTGGCAATCCTGTTGTTTGGTTTGGCCGTTTTACTGTTTACCCGAATGGGCGGTGAGTTTGTACCCCAGTTAGATGAAGGAGATATTGCTTTTCATATTATTTTAAAACCCGGCAGCTCTTTAACTGAAGGAATTGCTACTTCTACTAAACTTGAAAAATTATTGTTAGAAGAATACCCCGAAATTGAACAGGTGGTATCTAAGTTCGGTGTTTCCGATGTTCCTACAGATCCTATGCCTATGGATATAGGGGATAGTTTTATTATCCTAAAACCAAAAAGTGAATGGGTTAGTGCATCTTCCAAAGACGAGTTGATCTCTAAAATAAAAGAAACTATAAGTGTTGTCCCCGGGGTCTCTTTCGAATTTAGTCAACCGGTTGAAATGCGCTTTAATGAGCTGCTAACCGGGGTGCGTGAGGATGTAGCCGTAAAATTATATGGCGAAAACCTGGATGTTCTTGCCGATAAAGCACAGGAAATGGGTAGTATTATTGCTACAGTAGATGGTGTGGGCGATATGAAAGTAGAAGCCATCTCCGGTTTACCCCAAATTACTGTAGCTTATAACCGGGAAAAACTCGCACAGTACGGACTTACTATTTCACAGTTAAATGGCTTAGTGGAAACTGCTTTTGCCGGAGGTAAAGCAGGGGTGATTTTTGAAGGGGAAAAAAGGTTTGATCTTGTGGTGCGTTTAGACGATTCAGAGCGTGAAAATATTGAAAGCCTTAAAAACCTGTATGTAAGTTTGCCTTTAGGCTCACAAATCCCGCTAAAAGAAGTGGCAGAAATCAGTTACCAGTCAGGGCCTATGCAAATTAGTAGGGATAACACCAACAGGCGTACCTATGTAGGAATTAATATTCGTAATAGGGATGTAAAATCGGTAGTGGCCGATATTCAGGAAAAACTGGAATCAGATTTTGAGCTTCCACCCGGGTACTATATTAGGTATGGAGGTGCTTTTGAAAACCTGGAGCGTGCTACCGGGAGGTTGCAAATTGTGGTTCCTATTGCGCTATTGCTCATTTTTATCCTTATTTATTTTGCATTAAAATCTTTTAAACAAACTATTATGATTTATATGGCCATACCCATGGCAGCCATAGGCGGGGTTTACGCGTTATGGTTAAGGGATATGCCTTTTAGTATTTCGGCCGGTGTTGGTTTTATTGTGCTTTTTGGAGTTGCCGTTTTAAATGGCCTGGTACTAATAAGCAGCCTGAACGAACTTAAAGAAGAAGGCGTAACTAATTTAAATAAGCGAATACGCCTGGGAACAAAACGCAGAATACGTCCTATTTTATTAACTGCCCTTACCGATGTTCTTGGATTTTTGCCCATGGCGGTATCAGCATCGGCAGGTGCCGAAGTACAAAGACCTTTGGCAACTGTGGTAATTGGTGGCATGATCTCGGCTACTTTATTAACGCTTTTGGTGCTTCCTATTTTATATAAATGGGTAGAACAGGCAGAAGGGCCATCTATAGGTGAAAAAGCTGTTCCTGCTTTTGCTCTTATTATAGGTATGTTCTTTCTTGTTCCATTCAGTTCAAATGCACAGGAAGCGCCTTTAGATAAGCAATTATCGCAAGCTGAGGCCGTAAAATTAGCACTAGAAAATTATCCCGGTTTAAAAAGTAAAGCTTTAGAAATCGATAGGGAGGAAGCTTTAAAGAAATCGGCCTGGGGCCTGGGGGAAACCCAGGTTTTTACCGGGGGCGAGGAAATTGACGACGGCCGTGGCGTCTATACCAGGATTGGGGTACAACAGCAAAATATCGATCTTTTTGGCATAGCCCCTAAACTTAAACTTCAAAAGAGCAAAATAAGCCTTGCTAAAAATGCTTTTAACTTAACTACATTGCAAGTTGAAAGAGAGGTGAAAAAGGCCTGGGCCGAAGCCTATATTGCACGGCACAGGTATAAGTCGTTTAAAGAGCTGGATTCTGTATATACTCAATTTAAGCGAGCAATAGACCTTCGGTTTAAAGTAGAAGCGATTTCAAAATTAGAGGCTATCACCGCAGGAAATAAGGTAAATCAAATTCATAATCGCTTTAATCAATCTCAAAACGATTATAGTATAGCGCTTCAAAAGCTAAATATTTGGTTAGGGGAAGCCCATTTTTATTCAGTAAGTTTAAATTTTGATGAGCCTTCAGAGATACAGTTACTGGCTGCCAAAGATTCTGTTAGCGATCACCCTGGTTTGAGCCTTGCAAAAAGTAGGCTTGAAGTAGCCCGGCAGGAACATAAGCGGTTACAGGCTAATTTCCTTCCAAAGTTTAATGTTCAATATGGGGCACAGGAGATTAATGGGAAAGATGGTTTTTACAGTTATCAGGCCGGGATTTCAATACCTGTGCTTTCAGGAAAAGCTTATGGAGATGCCAGTGCCGCTAAAATTACCTCCCAGATCGCTAGAGAGAATGCGCAACTGGAGGAGCAAAAATTAAAAGCAGAATTTCAGCAAGCCAAAGAAAATTATAAGAAGTGGAAAGCTTCGTGGGAGTTTTATAAAGAAGAAGCTTTAGAGGTTTCAAAAGAGCAACAAAAAGCTGCTTTACTGGCCTTTAAAGAGGGAGCCTTAGAATATGTAGGTTTTCTTCAAATTCTTGATGAGGTTATTGAAACCGAGTTAAAAGCTTTGGAAGCATTACAACAATATTTAGAGGCAATTGCCGAATTAGAGTTTTACTTGATAATCGAGAATTAATGCCGGGAGGTTTGCCTCGAAATAAAAATATTTTCAGTTAATGCCTCGTAGGCTTGCCACGAGGTGATTTTACCTAAACAATTAGAAGAATGATACACTTAAGTAGATATACAAAATATAGTTTCCTGATTTTAATAATATTCAGCTTTTTCTCCTGTAATGAGAATACAAGCAAAGCCGAAGAAACTGAAACCTCTAAAGAAAATAAAGAGACGATACATGTTAAAGAGGCAATGCTTACAAAAAATCAGTTTGAAAGCCTGGGGATAAAAATAGATACCTTAAGCAAAAGGAATATAAGTGGTTTTGTATCGGCCAATGGGCAATTGGAAGTCCCGCCGCAAAGCGAGGCGACGGTAACCACGGTAATGGGGGCAAATGTGGTTAAAATATTGGTGATAGAAGGAGACCAGGTTAGCAAAGGAGAAGTAATTGCATATGTAAGTCATCCCGATATTATTGAGATACAAACCAAATACCTGGATGCGTTTACCGAAAAGAGGTTACAGGAAAAAGAATTTGCGCGCCAGGAGCTTTTATATAACGAGGGTGTAGGTTCGGGAGAAACTTTTCAAAGAGCAGAGGCTGCCTTAGAGAGTTCCAGAAGCCGTGTAAAAGGTTTGCGTTCCAAATTGCGACTTTTACACCTTAACCCCAAAACTATAGAAGAGGGAAATATCATTCAGCAAATTCCGGTGAGAAGCCCTATTGAGGGAGCTATAGAGCAGGTGAATGTTAAAACCGGTCAGTATGTGGCTTCTCAAACTTCTATGTTCGAAATTGTAAATACAGATCATGTTCACGCCGATTTAATGGTGTTTGAAAAGGATGTGGCAAAAGTTGAAGTTGGGCAGAATGTAACATTTTCTGTGGCGTCTAAGCCGGGAGAAGAGATTGAAGCCTATATTATTTCTATAAGTAAAACTTTTGAACAGGATCCAAAGGCTGTACATGTACATGCTGAAATAAAGGATAAACCACAAGGTTTAATCCCGGGGATGTACGTAAAAGGCAGGATACATATAGAAAATAGACAAAGTTTGGCCCTTCCCGAAGAAGCTATTTTTAGAGATGGGGAAAGCTACTATGCTTTTACCGCCCAGGAAGAAGGAGAAGACTGGAGTATGCGGCCTGTAGAAATTATTAAGGGTGAAGTAGTTAATGGTTGGGTATCTGTAAAAATAATGGAAGACCTTCCAAAAGCAACCCGTTTTGTTCAAAATAATGCGTATTATTTAGATGCTCAAATGAATAAGGATGAAGGCGGGCATTCTCACTAAAATGATGTTATGGAAGAGATTCAGATAAAATTAAGCGAAAGAAGTATTAGGCCCACTGCGGTAAGGATTCTGGTTTATGATTACCTGGCAAAGAAAAACATTGCCAGCAGCCTTAGCGATATTGAAGACTTTATGGGGCAATCTGACCGAACAACCTTATACCGCACCTTAAAAACTTTTGAAGAGAAAGGAGTGGTTCACCAAATTGATGATGGTACGGGCGTTCAAAAATATGCGCTTTGTGAAGAAGATTGTATGTGTGATCCGCAAGACCTCCATCTTCATTTTCACTGCGTAAAATGTAATGAAACACAGTGTTTAACCGATAGGAAAATACCGCATATTAATTTGCCTAAAGGTTTTGTGGTAAAAGATGCCAATTTAGTGGTAAAGGGTATTTGCGATCAATGTGAGGGCTAACTCCTTATAGGTCTAGTGTGCAGGCCTTAAGTAAGCAAGCTTGTAAATAGGGCTGTTTGAAAAGTATATTTTCAAGCAGCCCTATTTTATTATAGGAATAAATGCACTTCTGTGGCACTACATCTTGCTCGTAATTTGAAGTTCTAAATTAAATAAACAAATATTCAGAATTATGAAAAGGAACAATATAAAATACCGGGAAGAGCATTTAAAAGGAAAAAAGCACATTAAGAAAAACAAGAAAGAAATTTTTAGGACATATTTTCCTGCCGCTATTAGTTTTTTTCTTCTTGTAACAGGACTTCTTTTAGACCTTTTTGAGGTTTCTTTTTTTGAAGGTTTTATAAGGTTAAGTTGGTACATCCTGGCCTATATCCCGGTAGGCTTTCCGGTGCTTAAAAATGGGATTAAAAATATTTGGGCAGGAGATTTTTTTACCGAATTTTTTCTAATGTCTATAGCTACTATTGGAGCTTTTGCTATTAAAGAATATCCAGAAGGCGTAGCGGTAATGTTATTTTATACCGTAGGTGAGTTGTTTCAGGAAAAGGCCGTAAAGCGGGCTAAAAGCAGTATAAAATCTTTATTAGATGTTCGTCCCAATATCGCTTCGGTTTGGAGAGATAATAGGTTTGAAAGCCTGCATCCGGAGAAAGTGAAGATTGGCGAGAAAATACAGGTAAAGCCCGGCGAAAAGATTCCGCTAGACGGAAAACTTCTTTCTGATAAAGCCCGGCTAAATACCGCTGCATTAACCGGTGAAAGTAAACCAAGACTTATAAGAAAGAATGAGCAGGTATTAAGCGGGGCGATCAATTTGGAGGGGCTTATTGAAATAGAGACCACAAAAGTTTTTAAAAATAGTGCGGTAGCCAGGATCATTGATCTAGTGCAAAATGCCAGTGCCAGAAAGTCTAAAACCGAATTGTTTATTCGGAAATTTGCCCGCATCTATACCCCTATTGTTGTGTTTGCCGCCTTAGCACTTACTTTCTTACCCTATTTTTTTATAGAAGATTACATTTTTAATGACTGGTTGTACCGTGCACTGGTTTTCCTGGTAATTTCCTGCCCTTGTGCATTGGTTGTTTCTATTCCTTTAGGCTATTTTGGCGGATTGGGCGCAGCATCGGCAAATGGAATTCTATTTAAAGGAGCTTCGTTTTTAGATAAAATAACTAAAATAAATACCCTGGTGGTAGACAAAACGGGAACGCTTACCAAAGGGATTTTTAAAATTCAAAAGGTAGAAACAGTAGGAATAGACCAATCAAAATTTTTTGATTATTTGCTGGCATTAGAAAGTAAGTCTACCCATCCTATTGCCAAAGCAATTCTTGCCGAAATAGAGGCAACAACACATTATGAAGTAAAAGATCTTAAAGAGATTTCTGGAAAAGGCCTGGTAGGAGTGATTAACGGGAAGCAGGTACTGGCCGGCAACCCTAAACTTATGGAACAGTACCATATTAGTTTTCCAAAAGAATTGGAGGCAATTGCAGCATCTGTTGTAGGGCTGGCCATAGACAATAAATATGTTGGTTATATCACCCTGGCAGATGAATTAAAAGAGGATACCAAAGCCAGTCTTGAGGCATTGAAAAACTATGGAATAAAAGAAATAATTATGCTTTCGGGAGATACCCGGGCAATTGTTCGGGAAGTTGCTGCCAAACTGGATATAGACAATGCTAAAGGGGAAATGTTACCGCAGGATAAGCTACGTGAACTTACAGAACTTAAAAAAGACGCCAAAAGAACAATTGCTTTTGTGGGAGATGGCATTAATGATTCCCCGGTATTGGCAGGCAGCGATGTGGGGATTGCTATGGGGGCACTTGGTAGCGATGTAGCCATAGATACAGCCGACGTGGTTATACAAACCGATCAATTATCTAAAATTTTACAGGGAATACAAATTGGAAAAAGTACTAGATATATTGTATGGCAAAATATTGGGATGGCATTTGGTGTAAAAGCTTTGGTTCTATTACTTGGAGCCATGGGAAGCGCCGGGATGTGGGAAGCCGTTTTTGCTGATGTAGGAGTGGCATTATTGGCCATATTAAATGCCGTTAGGTTACAAAAGAAGAAATTTTAATAGCCATAAAACCGGGTTATAGAGTTGGTACACTTTTTACTTCCATAATGATATAGCCCGGTTATTCTACCGCTTCCTAAAAAACTACTCTGACTATACTTTATTAACTTTTTATAGAAATATGTTTAATACTCTATATCCTGATGTTGGTCAGGTTTTTTTGCACGCCCATATTTTTACTTTGTAAATCCTAAAAACATTTTAGATATGGAAAAAGTTAAAAATAGATGGCTTATTGCAGCCTCAGCAGTAGGGATCCATATTTCGATTGGTTCGGTTTATGCCTGGAGCGTTTATACAAAACCACTTATTGAAAAATTTGGATGGGAACTGGCAGATACCCAGTTTACCTTTAGTTTGGCAATTTTTTTTCTGGGAATATCGGCGGCCTTTTTGGGCCATTATCTTGAAAAAAAAGGTCCCAGGAAATCGGGGCTTCTTGCCGCCATTTTCTTCGGAGTTGGAATTATAGGCTCGGGAGTTGCAATTCATTTAGAATCCCTTTATCTTTTATACATATTCTATGGTGTTTTTGGGGGCGTAGGACTGGGTTTAGGGTATATAACCCCTGTTTCTACCCTGGTAAAATGGTTTCCCGATAAACGTGGGCTTGCAACCGGCCTGGCTATTATGGGTTTCGGATTTGCGGCGCTAATTAGTAGCCCTGTAATTGTTTATCTTATTGCGGCAGTGGGTATTGCAAATGCCTTTTTTATAATGGGCAGTATCTACTTTATATTAATATTGATTTCTTCTCTATATCTTGCCCCACCTCCTAAAGATTGGCTGCCTGAAGGCTTTAAAGAAATTACAAAAACCGGAAAGAAAGTGCTGAAATCCGATCTTTCGCAGCTTACTGCCAATGAAGCGGTAAAGACAAAAAGGTTCTGGTATTTATGGTTGATGCTTTTTATAAATATTTCCTGTGGGATTGCAATTATCTCGGTAGCTTCGCCTATGGCCCAGGAATATGCCGGGATGGGCGTGGTAGCTGCTGCTACTATGGTAGGATTTATGGGCTTATTTAATGGTGCGGGTAGGATAGGCTGGGCAACTTTGTCTGATTTTATAGGAAGGCCCCTCATGTTTGCCTTGTTTTTTAGTATTCAGATTATCGCGTTCTTTTTATTGCCTTCTGCCGGCAATGCTTTGATATTTCAAGTGCTTATTTTCTTAATTTTATCTTGTTACGGAGGTGGTTTTTCTACTGTTCCCGCTTATATAGGCGATATGTTTGGAACTAAAGAACTCGGGGCCATACATGGGTATATTTTAACCGCCTGGGCTGCAGCAGGTATGGCAGGACCCTTGTTTGCTGCCTGGGGCAGGTCTATTTCAAATAGTTATAATGGTACCTTATATTTCTTTGCTACCCTTTTGGTAATCGCCTTGTTTCTATCGGTGCTAACCATATTGGAGATTCGAAAATTGAAAAAAAGAAAAGTAGCTATTCATGCCAAAAAACAAACTAAAGCAATCTTAAGCTAAAATCTGAGTAGGCTTTCTATATATATAAAGAACCGCCTAAAAACTTTTGAATCGTTATTTGGTTTAATGATATCTAAGTTTTTAGGCGGTTTTTTAATAGCCCCCGGTTTCTTTCAGAACTTACCAAAAATAGCTTGCCTTTTAAGCTGTTTAAAACTTATTAACAAAATCGTTGTAGTTGCCTTCTTTTCAAATGCTTATGTCTAAATATGATTTCAATCAGTAATTATGGTCTCAAAGAGCAGTTATTTTATATGCATATTAATAAAAGGACCCGCTAAGGTTAAAAAAACACCCAAATTTCTTTCATTCAAAATGCTGTATTATGAAAAGTCAAACTGCAGAAACAAAAGATCTTATTGAAAAAAAACTTTTAAATCTTCCCTTAATAGATGTAAAAGCTTTTGTTGAAAAAAATGTAAGCCCATATTATGGAGACGATTCCTTTTTGGAAGGTCCCACACAAAGAACCACTACGCTTTGGCAGATTTGCTTAGACGCTATGCTGGAAGAAAGAAAAAAGGATGGTTGCCTGGCCATTGATACTGAAACTATTTCAAGTATTACAAGTCATAAACCCGGATATATTAATAAAGATTTAGAACTTATTGTTGGCTTACAAACCGATGAGTTATTAAAGAGGGCTATGAAGCCTTTTGGAGGAATACGCGTGGTGGAAGGAGCTGTTGCAGAACGAGGTTTGGAAGTTGCTGAGGAGGTTAAAAACGTGTTTAAACATACCAGCGACCATAATAATGGTGTTTTTTCGGCCTATGACGATGAAATAAAACAGTACAGATCTCTTGGGATACTTACCGGCCTTCCCGACAACTATGCCAGGGGAAGAATTATTGGAGATTACCGTCGCCTGGCTTTATATGGTGCCGATGAACTTATTAGAGCCAAGAAAAACGATTTAAAAGCGGTAAATGGCGTGTTGAATGAACATAAAATACGTTTGCGCGAAGAGATTACTTCGCAGATAAAAGCCTTAAAAGACATGATCGTTCTTGGTAATTCTTACGGTTTGGAGTTAAATAGGCCTGCAACCTCTGCAAAAGAAGCTATTCAGTGGCTGTATATGGCCTATTTAGCGGCGGTGAAAGAACAGGATGGTGCTGCTATGTCGCTAGGTAATGTGTCTAATTTTATAGACATCTATATTGAAAAAGATTTAGCAAAAGGCCTCATCACCGAGTCTGAAGCACAGGAATTGGTAGACCAGTTTGTGATGAAACTACGTATGGTTCGCCACTTAAGACCCGGCGCATACGACGAAATTTTTGGTGGCGATCCCACCTGGGTTACCGAGGCTATTGGAGGCCAATTTAACGATGGAAGGACCAAAGTAACCAAAACATCCTTTAGATTTTTGCAAACCCTTTATAACCTGGGCGCATCGCCAGAACCTAACCTTACCGTGCTTTGGTCTAAAGATTTACCGGAAGGATTTAAAAAGTTCTGCGGAAAAGTTTCTATAGATACTTCTTCTATACAATATGAAAATGACGATCTAATGCGGGAAACACGTGGCTCTGACGATTATGGGATCGCTTGCTGCGTTTCTTACCAGGAATTAGGGAAAAGAATTCAGTTTTTTGGTGCCAGAACAAACCTACCAAAAACCTTATTGATGGCATTAAATGAAGGTCGCGAAGAAATTTCAGGAAAGAAAGTGCTTCAGGACATCTCGGTACTAGAAGGGGAGTATTTAGAATACGAAGCTGTGATGGAGAACTTTAAAAAATCAATGAGCCAAATTGCAGAAGTTTACTCCAGGGCCATGAATATAATTCATTATATGCACGATAGGCATTATTATGAAAAAGCTCAAATGGTTTTAATAGATTCAGACCCCGGTATTGATATGGCCTATGGGGCCGCAGGAATATCAATTATAGCCGATTCCCTTTCTGCCATTAAATACGCAAAAGTAAAACCTGTAAGAAATGAAGATGGTTTAACGGTAGACTTTATTGTAGAGGGCGATTATCCTAAATTTGGAAATGATAATGATAAGGTAGATGAAATTGCCGCATATATAACAAAGTTTTTCTCGGAAGAATTGGCAAAGCACGCCTGCTATAAAAATGCCCGGCCTACCCTTTCTTTACTTACCATTACCTCTAATGTAATGTATGGTAAAAAAACAGGAACAACCCCAGATGGCAGAAAAGAAGGAGAAGCTTTTGCTCCGGGAGCTAACCCAATGCATGGGAGAGATACCGATGGTGCGGTAGCAGCACTTAGCTCTGTAGCAAAATTAGATTATAGAGATGCCCTGGACGGAATTTCCAATACCTTTTCTATTATTCCAAAATCTTTGGGAAGTAGCAGGGAAGATCAAATAGAAAACCTTAGTAGGCTGTTAGACGGGTATTTTGAACTGGGGGCGCATCATTTGAACGTAAATGTGCTGGATAGGGAAACTTTAATGGATGCTTATAAAAATCCGGAGAACTATCCTCAATTGACTATAAGGGTTTCTGGTTATGCCGTAAACTTTACAAGGCTTTCCAAAGCCCATCAACTGGAAGTGATTACCAGAACCTTCCACGAAAGTTTATAAAATTGGTTTTTTTAGTTTTTGTGTTAGTTGGTGAGAGATCCTGTTAGTTAAACCTGGCAGGTTCTCTCATCTTTTAATTTAAATTTTTGCTCATACATAGCTCCCGGTCTAGGGAGCTTGATTCTAAAAGCATATGAAAAACACAAGTATAACAGGTTCAGGTAATTTAATTGCCAATTTACAGAAGGCGGAAGCTTTACGGGTACATTCTATTGAAACTTTTGGAACACATGACGGGCCGGGCATTAGATTGGTAATATTTGTTCAGGGATGCCAGTTTCATTGCCTGTATTGTGCCAATCCCGATACCATTAGTATAGACGGTGGTACTTTAATGAGTCTGGATCAAATTGTAGCCAAAGCCAAAAAACAAAAACCATTTTTCGGAAAGAATGGAGGCGTCACTATTTCTGGAGGCGAACCACTCTTGCAGCGTGCTATGCTAAAAGAGTTATTCAACAAACTTCATAAAGAGGGCATTCACACTACTTTAGATACCAATGGAAAAGTAATAGATAAGCAAACTAAAGACTTACTGGAAACCACAGATCTTGTGATGTTAGATATTAAACATATAAATAACGATTGGCATCATAAAATTACCAGACTGTCTAATGTAAATACCCTGAAATTCGCCGAATATAGGGAGTCTACCGGTAAACCTATGTGGTTACGCTATGTGCTGGTACCTGGTTATTCAGATCAGGAAGAGTACTTACATCAGCTGGGAGATCATTTTAAAAATTATAAAAGCATTGAAAAGATAGAAATTCTCCCTTATCATAAATTGGGAGTACATAAATGGGAAGCCCTTGGGTGGAAATATGAATTGGAGTACGTAGAAAGTCCTGAAATTACTTCCTTAAAAAAGGCTTCAGATATTCTTCAGCAATATTTTAGGAGAGTGGAGGTGGGGTAGTTGATAAAGCGTAAAATAATGCTTGCTCTGGCTTCGGAATTCGACAAGTGAAACAAGAGGATGTTCTTATGATTTTATTATATCACTGAAATTAGAGTACAGTTATTTGCTTTAGCTTCGCTAATTCTCGTAGTGATCTTCTGGACTTTTGGTTGTTGTTTTCTACGCTTTTATATTGCTGTAAAATAATGTTATTTTTGGCTTCAGAATGCAGAATTGTATTTTTAGTCTTCGACAGTTGAAACGAGAGGATGCTCTTGTGATTTTAAGTGCTTCACTCATAGAAGAGTACAGTTATTTGCTTTAGCTTCGCTGATTCTCGTGGTGATCTTCTGGACTTCGGGTTGTTGTTTTCTACGATCTTAGGTTGGTGTAAAATAATGTGGGTTTTGGCCTCAGAATTCAGAATTGTATTTTTAGTTTTGGTCATCGAGAAGTGAAACGAGAGGATGCTTATGCATTTAGGTATTTGAACCAAGAAGAGTACAGTTATTTGCTTTAGCTTCGCTGATTCTCGTGGTGATCTTCTGGACTTCGGGTTGTTGTTTTCTACGATCTTAGGTTGGTATAAAATAATGTTGTTTTTGGCTTAAGAATTCAGAATTGTATTTTTAGTTTTGGTCATCGACAAGTGAAAGGAGAGGATGCTTATGCATTTAGGTACTTGAACCAAAAAGAGTACAGTTATTTGCTTTAGCTTCGCTGATTCTCGTGGTGATCTTCTGGACTTCGGGTTTTTGTTTTCTACGATCTTAGGTTGGTGTAAAATAATGTGGGTTTTGGCCTCAGAATTCAGAATTGTATTTTTATCTAGGATTCACAGGCTTGTTTGTTTACAAAGGAACTTATGCTCTGTTGTGAATTGCTTTCAGAATTGTATTTTTATCTAGGATTCACAGGAAGGTGACCTTTTTGAAGGTTTTAAAAATAGTTGTGAATTGCTTTCAGAATTGTATTTTTATCTAGGATTCACAGGTAAATAATTACCAGGGCTTTGATTATGTTGTTGTGAATTGCTTTCAGAATTGTATTTTTATCTAGGATTCACAGGTGCTTATAGCTTCAAACTTGCTGCCCAGTCGTTGTGAATTGCTTTCAGAATTGTATTTTTATCTAGGATTCACAGGATTGGCAGGATCTATCCTCTACGATTGACAGTTGTGAATTGCTTTCAGAATTGTATTTTTATCTAGGATTCACAGGTTTTATTGGTGGATCTGTTTATGAGAATAGTTGTGAATTGCTTTCAGAATTGTATTTTTATCTAGGATTCACAGGGAAATTTACCGGCTACTAAATAATTAACAGTTGTGAATTGCTTTCAGAATTGTATTTTTATCTAGGATTCACAGGGGAAAATCAATGCACAATTAATATTTACCGGTTGTGAATTGCTTTCAGAATTGTATTTTTATCTAGGATTCACAGGTTTCTTTGGTGCTTTTTTTAGCTCTTCGTAGTTGTGAATTGCTTTCAGAATTGTATTTTTATCTAGGATTCACAGGAGAGATTTTATCAGGATGAAGCTTTTGAAGTTGTGAATTGCTTTCAGAATTGTATTTTTATCTAGGATTCACAGGTATGCCTTTACAAAGAAGAACAATGCACAGTTGTGAATTGCTTTCAGAATTGTATTTTTATCTAGGATTCACAGGAATGAAAGCATAACTACTGATTTGTATTCAGTTGTGAATTGCTTTCAGAATTGTATTTTTATCTAGGATTCACAGGAACGCAGACGACAACTATTTAAACGAGGTGTTGTGAATTGCTTTCAGAATTGTATTTTTATCTAGGATTCACAGGTTCAATTACAGAATGGTATTCCCCATCGACGTTGTGAATTGCTTTCAGAATTGTATTTTTATCTAGGATTCACAGGACGAATCTCACACTTCGCTTTTAGAATATCGTTGTGAATTGCTTTCAGAATTGTATTTTTATCTAGGATTCACAGGATTACGCAAGGCGAACTTTGTAAAATGGTTGTTGTGAATTGCTTTCAGAATTGTATTTTTATCTAGGATTCACAGGGCCAAAAAAGTTTCCATAGCATCTTTTAAGTTGTGAATTGCTTTCAGAATTGTATTTTTATCTAGGATTCACAGGTAATATTGTTGCTTCCCCAGAATTGTATGTGTTGTGAATTGCTTTCAGAATTGTATTTTTATCTAGGATTCACAGGACCGAGCCAATTAAGGAAGAAAAGCAACCGGTTGTGAATTGCTTTCAGAATTGTATTTTTATCTAGGATTCACAGGATTGCTTCTAATCCTTTGTTTACAAATCCCGTTGTGAATTGCTTTCAGAATTGTATTTTTATCTAGGATTCACAGGATATCAAACTCATTAGTATATCCGCTTTCGTTGTGAATTGCTTTCAGAATTGTATTTTTATCTAGGATTCACAGGTAAAATAACCGATGCCCTGAAGTTTATTAAGTTGTGAATTGCTTTCAGAATTGTATTTTTATCTAGGATTCACAGGACCTTTGGCGTATTTTGGAACTGGAGTAGAGTTGTGAATTGCTTTCAGAATTGTATTTTTATCTAGGATTCACAGGTACCTACAGGATTAACCGAAGCTGACGTAGTTGTGAATTGCTTTCAGAATTGTATTTTTATCTAGGATTCACAGGTTCTGCACTACAAACCAATACAGCCTTTTAGTTGTGAATTGCTTTCAGAATTGTATTTTTATCTAGGATTCACAGGAAAGAAGAAAGACCTGAAAAGGGTTATTTCGTTGTGAATTGCTTTCAGAATTGTATTTTTATCTAGGATTCACAGGTATTGGCCGCAAAATCCTGGATAGTGCCCGGTTGTGAATTGCTTTCAGAATTGTATTTTTATCTAGGATTCACAGGAGTATATGGTAATGACCTTTGCACCGATTTGTTGTGAATTGCT
Organism: Salegentibacter maritimus; assembly: GCF_016236975.1. Classification (NCBI taxonomy): domain Bacteria; kingdom Pseudomonadati; phylum Bacteroidota; class Flavobacteriia; order Flavobacteriales; family Flavobacteriaceae; genus Salegentibacter; species Salegentibacter maritimus. Next base: position 228,257 of record NZ_JAEHNY010000006.1, on the reverse strand, counting down.
TTCAGAATTGTATTTTTATCTAGGATTCACAGGTTTTTCTCCAGGAGCACTTTATAAGGTTTCGTTGTGAATTGCTTTCAGAATTGTATTTTTATCTAGGATTCACAGGATACCCGCTGTAAAAAGCTGGTTTCCTGTTTTTTAGATGGTTTTGTAGGATTTAAAATTTTCTAAGTTTTAAGACATTTAAAATCAGTCGAAAAGGAGTTTTTAGATCCTAAAATAGCTCAAGTTGTTGGGTAGGGGCTTCGGGAGCGGTTTCTTTTCTACCGTGAAAAAGTTCTATCATTCCAAATTGCTTGTCGGTTATTTGCATAATACACACCTTACCTTTTTTTGGGAGATTTCTTTTAGTGCGTTTGGTATGCACATCGGCATTTTCACGGCTTGCACAAAACCTGGTATAAATGGAAAACTGAAACATGCCAAACCCATCATCAAGCAGGTTTTTTCTAAAACGAGCTGCTGCTTTTCTTTCTACTTTGGTTTCAGTTGGCAAATCAAAGAACACTAATACCCACATACTTCGATATTGATTTAAACGTGAAAATTTTTGATCCATATATTTAATATTGAAATCTGATGTGAAAAGCCTCTTGCTATTGATAAACCGGGTAAAGAATCTTCCGACTTAGATGGGCAAAACATTCATATAGAGAATTGGTGGTTCTACTAAGGGCTATCATTAGCGGGCTCCATTTACCGTCAATAAAAACATCTAAAGCCGGTATTTTTAGCAGTTGCGATTTCAGGTTTGTGCTTAACTCCTCTATATTTTCTTCTGCAAGAACTATATCATATACCAAATCATCTACATAAATGCGATAGGGTTCCATAATATCATCGGCTAGCGCAAAGGCATTGTATTTATTATGATGAAAGATTCCCACTCCCGGCAATAGACCTGAACTTATAAGTGCCCTGGCGGTAACAGCCCTTAAAATTGCATAACCGTAATTAAGCAAATTGTTTGGCGGATCTCCGTGTCTATACCTGGTAAAACCTTCTAGCTCAAAAAGGTTTTGCCAATAAAAAGCGGCTGCGATAGCTTCGTGATTTTCGGTATCGCCACTTTTCACTTCTCTAGCCCAACGCACTAGTTTTTTATGGTTTTTACCTCTCCTAAAAAGATGCTGTGCCTGATTGCTAATTTTAGCGCTTATGGTTTGCTGCCACAAATTTTTCTTTAATGGTAAACTTGCACTGAGTTGAGCTGAAAAACGTTCGGTTTGTTCGGTGTGGCCTACCAGGGGTTGTAAAATAGAGCAGGGAAGGTGTTGTTTATCACAATTCACCACGGCCGCTTTATTTTGAATAAGCTTTGTGATAAGTCCGTTGGTCAAGGTAATTTGAGGATTTTCCAGGACTAACATCCCAATATCCTCAATAGGAACTGTTTTATCTTTTTTTTCCCCTTCCGGGAAGGAAACTACTAACTGCTCGTTTTTGGTACTCAAGTAAGCAGGATTGGCAAAAAAGAGGCTGCGTTTTATCATAGTTGTTGGGTTTTTTCAATCTTGTAAAGGGTCTGAAATTTTCACGACTTAATTAATGCCCGTAATTTCTGGTGGTATCTTATGGCAATATTTAAAATTATTGAGGTCATTAAAGTAGCTTATGGCTTCTTCTCTTTGCAGTTTTGTTTCCCTATTGGAAATAATTGTTCGATATGAAGAATATTTCCAATCTTTTGGAGATGTTGCCAAACCGGCTTTTACAGGATTGTAGTGGATATAATGCATAACTTTTCTAAAATAACCTTCATTAGTTATGAGCTTTCGTTTAAAATTTTTCATAAACAGGCTCCCTTTTCTACTTTGTTGTTTGTTGAAAGCTTGTGTATAGGAACTAAAGAAGTTTGAAAATTGTTTGCTTAGGAGGAGGCTTAACTTTTCCAAAGTTTCAAACTTTGGAAAAGTTGATGATAACTCTTCTTCTGTTTTTATCCTTAACAAAAAATGAAAATGATTAGGCATCAAACAATAGCAAAACGTATCTGCTATGGGATTTATATATGTATCATACTTTTTGAGGAAGTACCTATAGTTTTCGTTTGATACAAATAATTGCTCACTCCCATTTGCTCTATTATAAATATGATAGGAGCTTTCGGGATTTAATATTGCTTTTTTGTCTTGCATATTTTCATCTTTATGGAGGTTAGTTGAGACCTCTGAGCCCTGGCAGGTTTTTAAAACCTGCCAGGGCTGGGGTGGTTTTTACCGAGGGAAAGGCTGCGTTAAATCATTTTGCCAATTTATTTTACCAAGCATTGAAACAGAAAAGTCTTTGCCTTCACATAAAAGATTACAATTATCTATCCCCATTTTTAGTAGGGGAGTATTACCTTCAATATCTATTTCGGATGATTGCTTTTTATATTTACTTACCTCTTTTTTTAGACATTTGACCGCATTTTCTCCCATATATGGCACTAGGCGAGCAAAACGATTATCCTTAATTCCTACAAATCTAAATCTGTCATCATTGTATTTTTTCTTTCTTTCCTTAACATCACTAATTGTTTCATCTTCTCTAATCTCTGTAAGTCCATATTTTTTATCATAATGAGCCACAACCTCATCTTTCTTTAACTTAACTTCTTTATCAATATCATCATCTTTGGTGGATATTAAATGATATTTCAAATAAATTCCGTTCTCATAAAATTGGGTGATTTTATACAATCTTTTTTGTTGAAAGTCCAGTTCTTTTCGTTTTTTATATTCATTATCATTTTTCAATACAAGAACTTTTTGCCCTACTTTCAAGCGTTGTTTGTCCCATTCTTTATATTGTGGGTATTCTTCATTTACATAAGCATCAAAATTGAACTTGCCGTATTTTTTAAATGCCTTGGCTACTTCAAAAGATGCTATGGGAATCATGTTTCGTTCTACTTTACCACCTATACTTTTTTGTAGTAGAATGGCATAAGGAATTGAATCAGATGCTGCATAATATTTATTTTTATGTTGATGTTTTGAACGGTAATTTACTCGTTCTTTCACCTCTCTTCCTGCTTTTGCTTTTACTCTCACATGCCTTATTATATTACCCTGAGAGTCAACAGCATCCAAACCTTGATCTTTTACAATTTCACGTATTACAGGGTCAATAATGTCTTTCACTTTCGAAACAACATCTCTTAAAGGTTTACGAACTGTATAAATAAACTCATCTTCTCCCTTTTTGTATTCCCATTCACCATTACCATTTTTTCTTTTGGGTTTACCGTCTGGATACCTTTCTACATCCTTAATTTTCCCAAGAAAGGTATCTTTGTATAATGAGCTTCTTACTGTATCTCCTTTTGCATATTTAATAATTCGGTCTCCTTTTTTATCACGAATATATCTACCTTGCTTGTCTTTTACGTATTGTATTTTTCCTCTTTTCCTTACTTTTTTAAAAGTTTTATTAAGGATTTTATCTTTTTCATAATTGACAATCAGGGTATTTCTTTCTATTTTACGAATCAGTTCTTGCGGGTTAAAATCTGATGATGGTTTTACTATTGCCCTTAATCTTGCAAGTGCACTTTTATCTTTGTTTTCCAATGCTTCATAGTATTCTTTCAAAACTCTCTCCCTATGGCTACTATTAACTGGAATAAGCGTAAGGACTGCCGCATCTATGGCGTGATGTGTGTGTTTGTTACGGCTTTTTATTTCATCTTCTTCTTGAAAGCCAAACAATTTTCTGAAATCTGCTGTAACTGTACCTTTTTGAACAACCACTTTTTTGAAATACAGTTTTAAAAACTCCCGAGCGTACTTGCTTACCATTTGTGTATCTACCAACTGCCGTCTTGCCCAACTGTCCTTTATTTCTTCTGCTTCAAAACGTTCTACTTTGTCTTTCCAATAATCTAAGTGCATTTTGAAGTAGTGCTTTTCCTGTATTCGTTTATTCTTTTTATTTTCATCTTCATTGCCTTTTGGTTTTTTTCTGCTTTCATATAAACTTTTCCATTTGTCTTTTTCTTGTTTCCACATTTCCAAGCGTGGTTCAATAGCTGTCCCCCAAGTACCTACGTCATTATAGTAATTATTACATTCTTTGGGCATCTTTTGCTTTTGTAAATCACGATTATATCTAGCATAACCAACCGTCATATTTGCCCTTGTATTATCAGGCAGAATACTACGCGGAATGGTATGCATAATGTCTATTTCATTGGAGAAAAGCTGTGATATTGAAATCATTTTTCCAGTGTACATACACTGTCCGTTTTGTTCCATCCATAATTCGTAGCGTTTTTCGGCATCTTTTTCTTTTAAAATTGTTGTGTTCTTATTTGTTTCTTGGTCCTTTTCATCTTTTTCTAATATTTGTTCTGACCATAATTCAAAAACAGGAATGCTTTCTTCTACATTAAAATTCATTTTTTCATTGTTCTTAAATTCCTTAAGGAACAATCGGTATTTCTCTCTATTGTCTCTGCGTAAGTTTTGATAACGTTCTATTGCAGCTCGTTTGTTATTGTCATTCAATTCACGAGCAAGTTCAACTACAATTTCCGTATCTTCATCAATTTTCCCCGCTTTAATGAGTTCGTTTATCAATTTGCGTAGTACGCTCATTGACTTATTGAACATTGGGTTTTTAATACTATCAATGAATGGAACCGGCAGAATTTTAATACCTGTTTTTTTGTCCGTTGGCAAATACTTTTCTCCTGTTTCCCAGTTTGTTTTTAAATTTTGATTGTATCTATTCTCCCGGATTGAATGATGATATAATTCGCCTTTCAACTCAATTTTATACTCTTTTAAAACCTCTTTAAAAATTTCGGTTAGAGTTAGAGATTTTCGATAAGACCTTTTGGTATCGTAAAAATAATCTTGATATTCATGTCCTACATCTTGAATTATTTCTTCTTTGTGTTCTTTCTCCTTCCACGATTTTTCCCCAAAATAACCCTCACAGGTCTTTTTGATTTCCTCAACATCATTTGGTTTTAAAATATATTCAAAATCTTTATAGGCAAATTTTTCAGAGTTTGTTAGGCCTTTATGTTTATCTATCAAATTATTTGTAATATTTATTATAGCTCTCTTATCATTGTACAATTGGTTAGCTTTTTTAAGTGCTTTGGTAATCACGTCCCTTTTTTCTTGCCAACTGCCGTTTATTAATTCAGGGATTTTTGCTAACACAACTGCCTCATTATATAAATAACCCTCTTTTAGAAATGGGATTATTTTGCATAACGCTTTTAAACTTAAATCTCCGTAACCTTGTAAAAATTTACCTTTTAATTCAATCAATGGTGATATAGGAACATCTTTTTTCTTTCTTTTCCTTGTGATATTTGGAATGTTTAGTTTTTTAATTGCAAAATCTTCGAGGTATGGTTCATCAAAGTCAAAAATGATATGCCATAAATCATGAATGGAGTATCTATCAATAATTTTGGGCGCATTACCAATGTGGTATTGTTCTATTTCGCCAAGTGCTTTTCTGGCTTTTTCTCCAAATATGTCAATTAAACCTTTGCAAACAGGCATTCCCGAAATGGAAGTGTCATATTCCCCTGTTTTTTTGTTTATCGGGTAATTATATTTCTTGGATTTTTTAAACTTTTTGTCAAGGAACTTTCTAATATCTTCAAATTTAAAATTTGAATCTTTTTTTAAGAATTTTTCGTGAAACAGCGCTTGTTTCATTTCAAAAGTTAAAGGTTGTTTATTATCATTCTCATCATAATATTTGATAGTGTTGATAAATTGCCAAGCTCTGGATATTTCAAAAACAGGATGGGAAACAGGACATCTTGGCTTTGTCGGTTCTAAAGTACATTTTCCAATATTTCCTCTTTGAGTTTTTAGTGGTTGCTGCCAAATAATAGCTTTCCACAGGCTTTTTACAAAATCATCTTTGTAATCTTCTTTGCCTTCTTTTTCAATGTTATAACCTTGAGCTTTACATATTTTCTCTAGTTCGTGTTGATATTCTTCACGAAGTGGGTATTGATTTCTTGCTCTTTTCCCCTTTTCAAGAAATTCTTCATTTAAAGCCTTAGCAACAGTGCCATGTCTATCTAAAGCATCTTTAAAACCATCTTCATTTCTTCTTTTTATTTGATTTTCTGTTTCCTTATCGGTTTCTCCAATATCCTTATAACCTCTACGCTGAACAATATGGTACAAAGCACGTCCAAACTCATATTTACTTAACTTATCTGTGAGACCTTTTACTCTTAGTTGATATGGATTTTTATATTTTGATCCATCATTATAGGTGAAATCACAAGCCAACCATTTTAGGAATTTTTCACTTTCTGGAAATTTTTTAATTCGCCTTTTTTTGTATTTACTCCATTCCTGTAACTCTATTTGATTTAACGGAACAAAATCACCTGCAATCAACACTTTTAGCAACTCCCATTTTCTGTACTTTCTTGATTTTATTAAATTTCTTTTTGAACGAGCTTCTCTTCGTTCCCTGGTAGGTGAAACATAACCTCCTGATTGGCCTTTAGACATTCCTGTGTTAAAAGTTACAACTCCAAAATCTATAATTTTCTCATCTTCTTTTAATGTCCATCCCGCAGATGAACTACCTAAATCTAATCCAAGTTTTGTCATATTCTATATTTTTATATATATTCGTTTTTCTGAAAGACAATTCACAACAAGGCTATAAGCCGCAGGAATTAACTCTAGGCAACTGCTTTTGGTAGTTGCCATTTTTTTAGATTATTCCAGTAAACATTAAAATAACTATAAGCCGAAGAAAAATCTTAAATCCTGCGTACTCCGTGGGATTTTTCTTTTTTATTGTAAATTAATTTTTAGTGTTGGTTTTACTCTTAGGAAAGTAGGGTGACCTAAATGTGTATAACATAATTACTAAAAATAAGTTTAAAAACCTATAAAAAATAGGGGAAAACCCTTAGTTGGTATGTGGAAATCAGGTTTTTGTAACCCGAAAAGATTTATTGCTTTTAAAGCTCCTCTAATATTGAATTATAAGGCTAACGTAGCTACAGGAAGCTTTTTTATAGTATTTTGGGGGGCTTGTAGGAGAAAGAAATTTGGTATACCTGGTTTTAATAAAGGCGTAAAAACACTAAGCCCGCCTGGTGGCGAGCAATTATTTTTGACTCTATAATCCAGATTTAATCCTCTGAGACTTGCCTCGTAAGCAAATCATATTTTCAAATATTCATGCTTTGTGAGCTTGTTCCAAAGTTATTTACTACTGTATTTTTCTTTATGAGGAACTTTACAATTTGCTGTAGAACAATTTCCTCCTGCACAGGCTAGTCCAAAAAGACCCATAACCGCCGGCCAGGCTCCAAGGGCTATACCAATCCATTGGCCTTCAAAAGCACTTTATATCATTACCAAAATGCCAATAAATAAGTAGGCAGCTCGAATCCAGGTCCAGCCGCTCGTGATTCTTGTTTTCATAAGCTTAAGAAATTTTTTCTTGAAGCCGAGCCCAACTGCCGCCGTTGTATACCCGGGTAAAGCCGCGAGACTTTAAGAGATTTTTCGCAGAAGCACTGCGCATTCCCGATGCGCAACAGGTTATAATGGGTTTATCTTTGTCTTTTAAACTAGTAAGGCTTGTACCTAAATTTTGTAAAGGCATGTTTTTAGATCCTTTAATATGCCCACCTACAAATTCTGCTTTGGTTCTTACATCTATTATTAGTCCGCCTTCTTCTAAAAGTTCATTATAATTGGGTGCAGGTTTAATGCCTAATAGTCGTTTAAGTTTTGCAATCATATTTATACTTCTTGCTGAGTTAGGTAATTTACTTCCAGCCAAGAGCCGCCATTAATACAATCTATGCCCTGCCTGCTCAAATAATTCGCTGCCTGTCCGCTTCGGTTTCCCGAGGCACAGCATAAAATTAAGGGTGCTTGCATTTGTTTTAGTTCATCTACTCGGTGTGGAATTTCATGAAGCGGAATATTAACCGAGCCGGAAACACTTCCGCCCATAAATTCCTGGTGCGTACGAACATCTACAATACTACCGCCGGTACTTTTGCTTAATTCTTCTTTTGTGCTCATCATCATTATTTTTAAATAAATAATTTCTTGATTTTCAGTTGCAAAACTAAGCTTAAAGCCCGTGTATTACAGTTACTTTTGTTACATAATCTTCTAAGAAACAAAGCTTTTAAGATTGCCCGGGCCAAAAGCTTTAATTTGTCTAGCCTAAGCGCTTAGCACTTTTGTCCCGGCTTTAACTCGTCTGAAATTCCCAGCCTTTCCAGGATTTTATCCATTAAGCACCAATGGGTTAGGGAAGATTGCAAAAGGTTGGCGCCAACAAAAGCGGTAAACCACAGCCATTTTATATTTACATAAACAGCTAAAACAAGGCTTATTAATACAAAGCTTCCTGCAATGCCACGTACAATTCTATTTTTCATTTTTGGATAATTTAAAGTTTAGATATATTTTTCAATGTTAACCACAGCCAAGCGAATAGGATTATTGGTCTCCATTTTTTCGTTAAATTCTGAAACCAGATTAAAGAGCAGGTCAATTTTTTCTTTTTCTGTAAACGAAAAGAACATAAGCGACTCATTACCGCCTTTCTCTCCAGGAAACCAGCTTAGGGTGGCGATTAGCTTGTTAGATTTTTTATAACCATCTATTTCAGAACGGCTAAAGGCTTCAATTTTTGCCGTTTTAAATAGTTTGAGAATCTCCTCCTGAAATTCTGCTACACTTGTTAGAATTAATAATTTCATAATCTTAATATTTATAGAGTAGGCTATAAGTAGGAAGCTTTTGCTTTTTAGCTTATAGCCTAGTTAGTTTCACTCGCTAATTGATATTGAATCTTTCAGGGCTTGCCACAAAGTAATTTATTGGTGATTTTTCTTTTCAATCATATAATATACAAGTGGCACCACTAATAGAGTAAGGATGGTTGAAACAATAGTGCCGCCCATTAAGGAGATTGCCAGTCCCTGGAAAATTGGATCAAATAGAATAACAAAAGCACCTATTACTACTGTTCCCGCGGTTAAAAGAATAGGGGTGGTTCGTACAGCACCTGCTTCTATTACGGCCTGTTTTAATGGGATTCCTTCTTCCAATCTCAGGTTTACAAAATCTATAAGCAATACCGAGTTTCGTACCATAATTCCTGCCAGGGCAATCATTCCTATAAACGAGGTAGCGGTAAAGAAAGCCCCCATAATCCAGTGACCCAGTACAATTCCAATTAGCGATAATGGGATAGCTACCATCATTACAATGGGTGCCCTGTAATTCTGGAACCAACCAACAATTAGAATATAAATTATAAAGATTACGCCCATAAAGGCAATACCCAGGTCTCGGAAGACCTCCAGGGTAATTTGCCATTCCCCATCCCATTTTATTGTATAGTCGTCTTCCAGTTGTGGTTGTTCTATGTAAAGTTCCTGAAGCTCGTAACCAGGAGGGAGGTCTATTTGCTTTAATTTTTCTTCCATTCCTAAAATGGCATAAACCGGGCTTTCTAACTCTCCCGCCATATCGGCCAGAACATAAATCACTCTTTTTTGGTTCTTTCTAAAAATGCTGTTCTCTTTTACTCTTTTATCTATCTGTACAAGATCGGCTACACTTACCATTTCACCGGTTTGAGAAGTGATCTTTATTTGAGATATTTCTAAAGGAGTTGATTTTTCCTGTTCGGCCAGGGAAAGAACAATTCCCACTCTTTGGGTGGCATCTTCATCATAAAGGTTGGTTATGGCTTTGTCTCCTAGAGCAGCATTCATGGTATAAACAATTTGCTGTGGGGCAATCCCGTAGCGCATTGCTTTTTCCTTGTCGATCTCGAAATGAAATTCTGTTTGATCTGCTTCTACCATCCAATCTACATCTACTACATCTGCTGTGTTATTCAGGATACCCTGGATTTCGTTGGCAATTTGTATTTGCTTTTCATAATCGGGGCCGTAAACTTCAGCAACAATAGTAGACATTACCGGAGGTCCCGGTGGCACTTCCACAATCTTTACATTGGCCTTGAATTTTTTGGCGATCTTTTGTATCCCGGGCCTTAGTAATTTTGCGATATCGTGGCTTTGAGCACTTCTTTCGGTTTTATCTTTGAGGTTTACCTGGATATCTGCCGTATTACTAGCCCCTCTTAAATCGTAATGTCTTACCAGCCCATTGAAGGTGATTGGGGCCGACGTACCTACATAACTTTGGTAATTTACCACTTCTGGTCTTTGTGCCAGGTACTGCCCAATTTCCCGGGTAACATTAGCGGTACGTTCTAGGGTTGTGCCTTCGGGCATATCTATTATTACCTGAAATTCGTTCTTATTGTCAAAAGGCAACATTTTTACAGCTACCGATTTTGTAAAAAACAGGGCTACAGATCCTAGGAGTAACAAAATTGTGGTACCTAGAAAAACCCACCGTAGGCTTTTGTTGTTAATAAGTGGTCTTTCCAACTTATTATAAATTTTATAAATACGCGTGTCTTCTATGCTTTTGGAAGTCTTTTCTTCAGCTTCTGTTTTGCTACGATTTTTCTCCCTAAGGAAAATAAGTCCGAGATAAGGAGTAATAGTTAGTGCTACAAACAGCGATAAGATCATGGCAATAGAAGCACCAATGGGCATAGGGCTCATATATGGTCCCATTAATCCGCTTACAAAGGCCATGGGCAATACCGAAGCAATTACTGTAAAGGTGGCTAAAATGGTGGGGTTACCCACTTCATTAATAGCATATAAAGCAGCCTGCTTAAAGGGTAGCCTTTTCATTTTAAAATGCCGGTGCATATTTTCAGCAATGATAATAGAATCATCTACCACAATCCCTGTTACAAATACTAAAGCGAAAAGGGTAATTCGGTTAAGGGTGTAGTCTAACAGATAATAGCTAAGTAAGGTTAAGGCAAAGGTTACGGGTACCGATAGGAAGACCACCAGTCCTCCGCGCCAGCCCATAGCCAGCATCACAACCAGGGTAACCGCAATAATAGCCCCAATTAAGTGCAATAGTAGTTCACCCACTTTATGAGAAGCTGTTTCCCCGTAATTCCGGGTAACTTCTACGTGCACATCATTTGGAATTAGATTGCTTTTTAGTTTGTCTATTTGAGCGATGATCACATCGGCTATTTGCATAGCATCAGCTCCTTTAATTTTAGCAACCGAAATAGTCACTGCAGGATATTCAGAAGAGAAATCACTTCCTGCTTCAGCGCCCTGTCCATAACCAAAAGAAACATATTCTTTTGGCAACTCGGGTCCCTCAATTACTTCTGCTATCTGATACAAATAAACAGGCTGTTGCTGCTGAATTCCGATAATAAGATTTTCTACATCTTCTGCAGATTCAAGAAAACTCCCGGTGCTTACCAAAAATTCGGTATCATTCCGGTCAAAACTGCCTGAGGAAAGTTGCTGGTTATTCGCCTGTATTTTTTCAGAAACACCAAGGAAGTCCACACCGCTTGCAGCCATCTTTTCTTTATCCAAAACCACGCGCACCTGCTTGCTACGGCCACCAATGGCATTGGTTACCGAAACATCGGGTACTTTTTCTATCTCGTGGGTGAGTTCATTGGCTATCTGCCTAAGCTGGTAATCGTCATAATTTTCACTCCATAGCGTAAGTCCCAACACCGGCACATCGTCTATAGATCTCGTCTTCACTAAAGGCATTGTAGTGCCCTTTGGCATCTGGTCCATATGCTTCATAAGTTCATTATAAAGCTTTACATAGGAGCGTTCAATATCTTCTCCCACCAGAAACTGAACGCTTAACATGCCCTGTTCTTTCATGGACGTAGCATAAATGTGCTCTACACCCGGAATATTGGAAAGCATTTTTTCCAGGGGTTTTATTACCCGTGATTCAAGTTCTGTGGGGCTTGCACCGGGATAACCAACAAAAATATCGGCCATTGGTACATCTATTTGTGGCTCTTCTTCCCGGGGAATCAGGAACGAACTGTATACTCCAATGACCATAAAAACGATCATAAGAAGCACCGTAAGTTTTGAATCCATAAAGCCTTTGGCAATTTTGCCTGCTAATCCTTCTTTCATTTTGTAGTAATTTTTTTACCCGATAATCGAGATTTAAATGCTTAAAGCTTAACTGTGTGACTTATTGCTGAATACTAAGGTTTGCGCCATTATATAGTTTTCCTTCGGCTGAAGTGATATAAGATTCCCCGGCACTAAGGCCTGATAATACTTCCACTTTATCACCAACTTTTCTGCCCAGTCTTACCCATCTTAGAATAGCAGTGTTCTGCTCGCTTGGCGTATAAATGCCTTGCAAATCACCACGGTTAATTATTGCGGTTTTGGGTACTAATATCATTTCTCTTTCATTACCTGCAGTGGTTGGAAATTGAACACTGGCGTACATTCCTGAATAGATCTCGGCATCGTTTTGATCTAAAGCTATTTTCACGGTATACTGCCCTCCTGAATTACTGGCTGAAGTGCTTATTTCTGAAACCACTCCCTCAAGGGTTTCTCCCGATGATTTAATAATTACATCTACTTTTTTTCCTTGCTCTACTGAAGCTATTTCAGATTCCGGTACACTTGCCCGCACTTCAAAATTGCCGGGTACCTGCAGTCTAAGCAATGGCATTCCCGGATTTGCCATATTGCCAACTTCCACATTTTTATCGGTAACCACACCGCTAAAGGGAGCTGTGATATTTGAATAGGCAAATTGAGCATTAATCTCATTCTTTTGTTGCCTGGCTGCTTCAAGTCTGGCTTTGGCCATTTCATACCTGGCGTTAATGTCATCCATTTCCTTTTGGGTAGCACTGTTCTCAGAAAATAAGGCCTGGTAACGTTCATAATCCTTTTGTGCATTGTTAAATGCCGCCTGGGCCTCTGTAATGCCCGCATTTACCTGGGCACGTTTCGCCTGTAAGTCAGCATTATTTATCGCAATCAGCAATTGGCCTTTTTTTACTTTATCTCCAACTTTAGCATTTATCTGGGTAACATAACCCATATTTCTAGTGCTTAAGGTGGCATTTTCAACGGCTTCAACTTTTCCGCTAAATGTGATAAAAGATTGATCTGATTCTGTAGGAGTATTTACGGTTACTGCTACAGGCATTGTATTTTCGATAGTATTTTTTTCAGGAGAATCTCCGCAACTAAAAAAGAGGCTTGTTGCACCCAGGAGACCTATTATATATAATTTAGTATTCATAAGTTGATAGTTTAGTTTATTAGAAATTCCAATTGTGCCTGGGCATAATTGTATTCGTAAATTGTTTGTGCGTATTCCAGTTGTTTTTGCGAGTATTGAGCTTCTGCTGCTAGTAAGTCACTTGTTTTTTCGAGTCCCTGCTCAAATCTATTAGCGCGTATTCGCAAAGATTCTTCGGCTTGTTCCAGGGCTAAACGGGTAAGTTCAAGCTTATTTTCAGCATCTTTTACCGCGCGGCTGGCCCTGTTTCTTTCCATTTGGCTTCTTGAAACATAAGATTCATATTCAAGCCTGGCTTTCTCGTAAGTTGCCTGGCTTTTTTGAACTTTTCCGAAGCGTTTATAACCTTCAAAGAGATCCCATTTTAATTGTATGCCGGCAATATATCCACTGGCATCGCCAGCAAAGAGCTCATCATCATAAAGTTCATAACTACCAAAACCATTCAGGTTAGGCAGGAAAGACATTTTATCTGCCTGTAGCATTTCTTCACGGGCTTCTGTTGCCAGTTTCATAGCACGAATATCTGCACGTTCTGAAAAAACCGATTCAGCATTTTCCTTTACGGGAAGCGAAACTTCCAGGGAATCTGTAGGTTTAAAAATGGTGCTAACGGGTTCGTTTAGTAGATATGCAAGATAATCTGATGCGTTGATGACGTTACTTTTGGCGTATTGTAACCGATTATTAACTTCAGAAACCCTTATTTCTACAGCTAATAAATCAGATTTTTGCAGGTAACCCTGCTCATAATTATCATCTGCCAGTTTTTTGTTGGCGAGCGCTGCTTTTTGAGCACTTTCCAGAACAGCTACAGCCTTTTGGGCCAGTTGCAACTCCATATAAGCTTTTTCAACCTCAAGAACCATACGATCTATGGTGCGGTCTGTCTTTAAAGCCGTTGCAGCCATCTTGCTTTTCGAAGCTTTACGTTGAAAGATCCCATCTACATTAATAAGCGGTTGTTCTACTTCAATCTTAGTGGCGAAATTGTTGATCCTATCCGGATTGTTCAATAGCGCTGGGTTAAAATCGCTTTGCGTAACTATTCCCTGGTTAAGTTTAGATCCAAATACCATTAAAGGATTTGTAGTGGTTATTCCCGAATGTGATACTGCTACATTGGGTAAAAAGATGGAATTGGTTTGTCTAAAATCCCCCCGGGATTCCAGGAATTCCTGTTGAGATATTTTGATCTCCCTGTTATTTTGCTTCAACAGTTCTATGGCTTCACTTTTGGAAATTGGCCGTACTTCCTGAGCTTGTAACCACAATCCCGGAAGTAAACTTACCAGCATAATTATATATTTGATTTGCATCATTTCGCTTTTATTTTTCGGATTAAAAGTTTTTGAAGAACCAGAATTTTTCATCCCACCATTTCGAGAAATGGCTCCACTGGCCGGGATCTTTTATTTTTACCTCTTTATTTTCTTCACCTAAAAATTTTCCGCCGCTTTCACTGGCTTTTCCTTCTCCTGCTTCGATAAAGTATTTTCCCTGAGGTTCAAAAATTTTATCGGGTTCCCGATGGTCCATTTTTCTACTAATATTATGAGCTACCACTTCTCCCTGTTGCCGGGCAAAAACTCCTATTTTTGGCAGTACGGTGCCGGTTTCAGTTTTTAGGTGAGTGATATCTCCAATAGCGTATACATCCTTAAATTTGGTTTCCAATGTTTGATTATCTGCTTCGACCCAACCAGAATTCCCAGCTAAATCGGTTTTTCTAATAACCTCGGGCAATTGATGTTTTGGAGTATAGGCCAGCAGATTATAGGAGTAACTTTTACCGTTATCGAATTCCAATTTATTAGCAGAAACCTTAGTAAGCTGATGATTTGGATAATACCTGATCCCTTTCTTTTCTAATAAATTTTTTAATTCTTCAGAAGCTTCAGCGCTTGCAAATTCCATGGGGCCGACTTCAGGCGTAAAAAGAGATACAGTAGTATTATTAGCAACGTTACTTTTTCTTACAAAATCTTCTATAAGCATAGCTGCTTCATAAGGTGCCGCCGGACTTTTAAAGGGAAGGGAAGAAACCACGATGGCAATTTCGCCGCCGTCAAAATTTTTAAGTGCTGAATGGAAATTTTCAGCGCCTTTTAGCGTAAAAAAGTTATGGCCAAATTCATCAAGCTTATAAATATCTGTTTGGTCAACCCCCAGGGAAATTACCATATGGTCTCCCTTATATTGCTTTCCTTTTACGGTAATGCTTATGTTTTTAGGGTCTATATGGCTAATATCCCCTTGAATAACTTCAAGGCCCGAGGCTTTAAGTTTGTTTATATTTTTTGTAACCTCTTCCTGTGTGCGGTTGCCAACCATAACCCAGGGTAGGGAAGGTGAGAAAAGACTGGTTTCACCTTTTTCAAAAACCTGGATTTTTACAAGGTTAATATCTTCTTCGTTACCACTGTGCTTACTCAATTCCCTGGCGGTTATAATTCCACCTGTTCCGCCTCCTAAAACTAAAACAGTTTTCATAATTTTTTTGTTTGGTTATTGTCTTGTTTAATTTATTACCTGAATGCTTGCCGTTCAGCAAACTTGATGTTTGGGTTTATTAGATAAATTCTATAAAATCAGGCGTGTTTTATCTTTTAATTACAAGACAAAATTAGAGGGTGAAGAAGCGGTGGGCAGTTACTTTTGTTACATAAGGTTCTGTAATATAGCGGTCTATACTATAAATATTTTGTAGTGCTATGATACTCATCAGGTTTTTTCTGAAAAGTTGGATATTCGGTAGCCAGCAACGAAAACAATAAAATGAGTTCCCTAAAGCCTTACAATAAGGGAGTTTTTTAAATTGAATTAAGTACAATCTTTTGAAGGATGCTATGGGAAGTAATAAAAATAGGCAACCCGGTTGTGGTGTTAGTTTAAAACCCTTAGATACAAATATTATGGGATGAGATACAGTAAGGCTTGTTGCTGTATATTCTAGGCTAATAGCCTGGCTTATCTACATATTTTTAAATACCTTAAATAAATAGCAGAAGTAAATTACCTCTTGGCAAGCCTGGGAACATCAAATCCCGTTTTTGGGATAAGTATT
The DNA here is from genome assembly GCF_016236975.1 of Salegentibacter maritimus. Classification (NCBI taxonomy): domain Bacteria; kingdom Pseudomonadati; phylum Bacteroidota; class Flavobacteriia; order Flavobacteriales; family Flavobacteriaceae; genus Salegentibacter; species Salegentibacter maritimus. Next base: position 212,009 of record NZ_JAEHNY010000006.1, on the reverse strand, counting down.
GAATTCATTAGGCTTTTTGGTAACTTTAAAAATTTTGAATTTTAGGGTAGGGCATTGCTGCCAAGTGCTTGTAGGTATTCGGCCTGGGTTTTTAAAAACTTTATTTGAATATCTAATTGCTTCAGCCTGGATTCTATAAATTTATTTTCGCGAGTGTTTATAAGAAAGATTGAGCTTTCGCCAAAATTAAACTTTCGTACTTCGGCATCTAATAAGGTTTGCGTATCAGCTACCATTTGCTTGCTCATGTCTATTTGCTGTAAAAAAGCCTGAAGCTGCTGCTGCAAAGCATTAACTTTAGCCTCTAGCTGATTATTTTTAAGATTAAGTTCCAGCCTGGCATCCTGTAACTCGTATTCCGCAATTTTAAGATCTCCACGTTCTTTTCTTAAAAATAAAGGCATAGAAATTTTTAAACCGGCCTTATAGGCATCGGCATTAAATGTTTCAAAATTTTCGGGTTCTTCCGATAGAAAATTATACTCAACATCTACCTTCGGTAATAACTTATTAAAGCGATAGCGTTTTTCTATTTGTAGCGCTTTTATTTTTTGACGATAAAAGGCCAATTGTGGGTGGGTTTCAAAATTTAATTCAGGAATTTCCGCAAGTAGGTCTCCTAAAATGACATCTGTATTTACCGGTGCCACACCATTTTGTAAAAGTAGGGGTTGATCCTGGCTCCATAAATAGGTAGAGAGTTTTAGCCTCGCTTTTCTTAGCTCTACTGCCGCCTGGTTCATCTGCAGTTTGCGCTCTTGTATGTTAAGCCTCGCTTCAACAGTATCTATTCCTGCAATATCGCCGGTTTCTGCACCTCGTTTAACCCCACGGTAGCGTTGGTTTGCATTGCTTAGGAAATCTTCAAAAATTGCTAGTTTTTCGTGGGCTTGTAGCCATTCAAAATAACTAAAAGATGCCTTTAGAAGAATATCATTTACTAAGAGTTGTTGTTCAGCTTTGCTTTGTGCGTTATATGCCTGGGCTTTGCGTAAACCTGCCATTCGGGAGTTTATCCATAAGCCTTCGCCAAGGGATAAAATTACTCCTGCTTGAAAAAGTCCGGCCTCCGGGACTTTGTTTTGCGGATTTATATAAGTACCCTGGTTTTGCTCAAAATTGCCCTTTAATTTTAGGCCATACCACATAGGTACTTGCAATTGAGCATCTAAAAGTTTATAGTATTCGGTGCCTTTGTATTGTTTTTCTTTATAATCTACCACAAAACGCGGATCGAAACCACCTCTGGAAGTTTGAACCCTGGCATCGCCAATTTCGCTTACAAGATTTGCCTGTTTCACCACAGGATGCTCACTAATTACCTTTTCTAAAAACTCGGTATAGCTTAAGTGCTCTGTTTGTGCCCATGCCTGGGAGCAAACAAAAAACAACATTAATAAATAGTGTGCTAAACGCATTTTTTATTCTATTTTTTAGTTTTGCTCTTTACCGGTTTCTCTTGTGGGCTATCATTTGGCGCATAATAATTTGGGGGGAAACCATTTAAGTTTCGCCATATTTCGTACCAAATAGGTACGTTTTCTAACAGAGCAATAGTTTGGGCTCCACTTCCAATACCTATTTGTTTTGGCCACGGATTATCATTTGGATTGGGGGCTAGTAATACGCGGTATTTACCGTTGGGAGAAATATAGTTTTCTACTGCTACTACTTTTGCACTGTAAGTACCATAGGAGAGATTTGGCCAACCACTAAATATAATTGCAGGCCAGCCGTCAAATTGAACCTGAACTTCTTCACCCACGTGAATTAAAGGTAAATCTAAAGGTCTTACAAAAGTTTCTACTGCCATTTGGTAATTTGAAGGCATAATACCTACTAATTGTTCGCCCTGGGAAAAAGTTTCGCCTAAACCTGCGCGCAAAGCTTTATTAACATAACCATCTTGTGGAGCAAGGATATAATATAATTTACTGCGCTGCTCGTAATTGGAAAGTTGAATTTCAAGTTTGTCTACTTCGGCCCTGGTGCTAAACTGATTGCCTTTGGAGGTGAAAATTTCCTGCCGGGTTTTCGAAATTTTATCGGCGTATTCGGCCTTAATCCTATTGATCTCAATTTCGGCATTTATCACTTCATTTCTACTGGATAATAGCTGATTTTGCTGGGCAATTAATTTAGCTTGCGCTTCTTGAAGTTTTAAACGTTTGGCTTCTAATTCGGTTAACGATTTTAAGCCCTCTTGCTGAAGGGTTTGTGTGCGCTCAAATTGCGTTTGGGCAATTTCTACCTGTGTCTCTGCCGCTTCAAGTTTTATACTGTCGCTAACTACCTTTAAACGGGATTGCTCCATTTTATTAATAGCCTGATTACGTTTTAATTCCCTTTCGTTTTGCTGGGCGGCCAATTGCTTTCCTAACGCAGCAATCTTTTCATCGTAAGTTGAAGCCGATTGGGTTTTAGCAGCAATCTGGCCGGAAGTTCTGCTTATAAGATTAGGGTCAAAATAGTCACTACTAACTTCCGAAATTTGTAGAATGGTATCTCCTTTATTTACAAAGTCCCCCTCGTTTATATACCATTTTTCAATACGCCCGGGAATGGGAGATTGTATGGTTTGCGGTCTGTGCTCTGGGCTTAAGGTAGTAACATTTCCGGTAGCTCTAATATTTTGTGTCCAGGGTAAAAAGAGAATAATAACAAATATAACAAAAAGACCAATAAGTACTTTATTGAATATAGTGTAATGTTTTCTAAAAAATACAAATTTCCCCGATTTGGAATCAGTGATGTCTATTCGTTCATTTAATTTTTCTTCAGAAATATTCAGCATAACTACAGGGATTTAACGATTCTACCTTCCCGCAATTCTATGCGTGTATCGGAAACCTCTGTCCAAATCTCATCGTTACTGGCTACTATAAGGCTCCATTTATTTGTAGGCTCAGTTAAAAACTTAAATATTCTTTTCTGTTCCCGGGGTTCAAATTTTTCCAAAGGTTCTTTTAAGATTAGAATTGAAGGCTTCCTAACAATGGCACGGGCCAAAATGATTCTTTTGGCTATTAAGGTAGAAAGATACCTGCCTTCCGGATGGATTTGGGAAAAGATTCCATCGGGTTGGTCTTTTACAAAATCTTTTAGTCCCGAATGTTCCAGTGCCCAGTCTATATCCTGATCTGAGATAGAGGTATCTCCAAAGGTTATATTTTCCCAAAGGCTGCCTTCAAAGGGAATTTCATCGGGTAGAACGGTACCCAAATGTTGCCTGTATTCATTTAAAACCAGTGTGTGCCTTGCAGTGTCATTAATGTAAATTTTTCCGTTGGTAGGGGTGAAAATACCTGAAATAAGCTTTAAAAGACTGGTACGCCCATTACCAGCGGGCCCAGTAATTAATAAAGTTTTTTGCGGTTCCAGGGTGAAATTAATTCCTTTAAGAACCGAATATCCATCAGGTTCAAAGGCTACGTCTTTTAATTCTAACTTAATTCCATTGGAGATGTCTACAGAGTTTTGATTTTCAAAAGCTTCCAGTGGTTTGTCTACTACCTGCCCAATCTTTTCAAGTGAAGTTAGGGTATCATAAATATCTTCTAAGCCCCTAATTAATTTTTCTACCGAAGAAATTATCAATAAAATAATGATTTCGGCGGCTACAAATTGTCCAATATTCATTTGTTGATTTAGCACCAAAAGTCCTCCAATAGCCAATAATCCGCCTGCCACAAGGATTTTGAAGACAATTAGTTTAACATACTGCATTTTTAACACCCCAAAATGGTCTTCCCTTTCTTTCAGGTACTCTGCAGTTAATCGGTCGTTTTTTTCTATTGCCAATTTGCTCCTTCCTGAAATTTTAAAGCTTTTTAGGTTTCTGGCTATTTCCTGTATCCAATAGGCAACCTGGTACTTGTTTTTAGATTCGTCCAGGCTTGTTTTTAAACCTTTTGCTGCCGTAAATTTAAAAACAAGGTAAAGTAGTAAAACAAGCAATAATCCATATAAGATAAAGAACGGGTGGTATAGGGAAAGCAAAGCTACACCCAGTATAATTTGAACTGTTGCTGCGGGGAGGTCTAATAAAATTTTACTTACACCTTTTTGTACAGTAATGGTTTCAAAAAAGCGATTTGCTAATTCGGGAGGATAAATATTTTGCAATGCTTCACTTTTAATTTTCGGAAAACGATAAGCAAATTCAAAGCTAGACCTTGTAAAAATCTTTTGCTGAATATTTTCTGCCAATCTAAGCTGTAGAAGTTCAAAAACACCTACCATTCCTACGGCAAGGGTAACGAGGATAACCAAAATAACCCAGCTGGTGCTTACCCTACCTCCCTGGATAAGGTTTACAATAGCTTGTATTCCTAAAGGAACGGCCAGGTTTATTAAACCGGCGAGAAGAGCATAAAATAGTATATGTTTTACATCGCGTTTATCTAATTTAAGGAGGTTCCAAAGTCGTTTTACGCTTGTGCCTGGTTTGGTTTTATTCATTAAGTAATACTATAGAGATCTATAAATTATATGTATTTTAATTGCAAAAATATATTACAAAAAAAAGTTTATTGTAACCCAGGTTAAATTTTAACGATTATTTTAAGACTTGTTTGCAGATGAAAAAAAAGGAGCTCGGGTTAGCCGGGTTAAAAATCACTTTAGTTTTTAATGCTTAAATTAATAACAGTAACTTCTTTTCTACCAGCTCTTAAAATGTTAAGCTTTCCTTGGTTTTGATTAGTCTGCTGTATTTTTAATTCAAATGTTGAGCGGGGCGCTAATACAAATGGTAATTTCTTTGGATTTAAAATTTTAAAACTATCACTTATTTTAATTTCTGTAATCACTATAGCCTGGTTACCTCCCTTATTAGAAATTTGTAAGCTGTTAGTTTTTTCTTTTGAAAAATCAAGTTCTAGATCAGAGGCTTTTAGATTTCCAGCCAATATGGCTTGCGTACTAAAATTAAGTTTGTTATCTGACGAAAATATTTCGAAGCTGTTCAACTCAGGGCCGCCACCCCGACTTCCACTGCCGGCACCAATTATAATTTGTTGGTTAAGACTTATGGCCTGGGTTCCGTGCCTTCCCTCGTTTAAATGAGGCAAACTGCTCCAGCTTGCTTTAGATAGATTAAAAACTTCAGCTTCAGTATGCGCAGTTTCCTGTGTGTCGCTTTCTCCTCCTATAATTACAGGCTTATTATCTATCACTCCAATGGAAGTGCCTGCCCTTGGGGTAGGAATAGGTGTAGTAGAGGTCCACTTTTTTGTTGAAAAATCATAAATATCAGTGGGCTTTACGGTTCCTGCAAAGCCGTTACCGGCTACACTTCCCGATTTTCTTCCGCCGGCAACAAACAGCATGTTATCAATAATTGCAGCTTGAAAATGATCTCTTTCGTTGGGCGAATCTGGAAGCCTGTTCCACTGGTTTTTATATAAATCGTATTCATCAAACCAGTTTACCCAACCAGAGGTATGCCCGTTTGTAATACCATTTATCAGATAGATTTTTTTATCTTTTACAGCTACTCCCGCCGAGCCACGTCTACGCTCTTTGGGTATTTCGGGGCCTTTTATCCAAAGATCTTCCAGGGGATCATAAATATAAATATTGGGAATTGGCTTTTCGTTAGGCCAACTTCCGGTAAATGCCCCTAAAATATAAACAAGTCCGTCTACGTCTACAGCTTGCATATGGTGCATCTCTATAGGTGGTTGTGCAGCTTTTTTCCAGGTTTGGTTTTCGCTATTATAAACATCTATTGCCTTATTGCCGCGACCACCAATTAGAATAAAATGTTTCCCTGTTTGTACAAAAGCATTCTCATGGCGTTTATGGGCATTGGCATTGGTAGGAAGTTTTTTCCAGGATTGGGAATATAGACTAATAACCGAAAAGCAAAAAAGGCTAAGCAGCAGGTTTTTTTTCATCTTAAAGGGTTTATACTAGATATGAGGTGAACTGATCTAAAATTAGAATTGTATTTCTCAAATTATTCGATAATCAATACTTAATGCCCTGGGGTTTGCCTTAAAATCAAAAAATATTCCTATTTAATGTCTCGTTATCTTGCCCTGAATAATTTCCTTTAGAGCTTAAATTTAACCATCAATATATAATTAAAACTTATTGGATTTTAGGCCGATATATTTAGGCCTTTTTACATGCTTACTTTTAATAAAGTCCAAAAGCTTATACCGAAACTACGGATTTAGATTTTAAATGAGTTTAGAATTAAGTTTATTTTAATCTAATGAATTTCTTGTTACCCAGGATTTCCAGCCAATTATCGCCATTTCCACTTTGCTGGCCTTTCTAAGGTCTAATTGCTTTTTGGTATAACTGGGCAATATCTTTTTATTGAGTTTAGAAAGAACTTTAAAAAATTTCTTTTTCATAATTGGTTGGTTTACTCGATAATCGAGATTCATTGCCTAAAGACCAGACTCAAAAAATATTTTAATCCTGAATTTAGCAGCTTTTAAAGAAGGCTTTACTTCAAATATATTGAAAATCGGTTAAAAGAAAAAGGCAGGGAATTAACCTGCCTTTTTACTGGCATCGCCAAAGGGTGAAATACCACGAGGCTTGCCTCGAAATTAAAAATTTGTTTCCATTGAATGCCTCGTAGGCTTGCCCCGAGGTAGTTTACTCATTTTTCATATTAAAATTAGAGCTATTCTGTAGGTGTTTTGTCTTTCTTTTTAGTGATTTCAATTGCACCATTTTTAGCCTTTTTGCCATATTTTGCAATGGCTGCCTTTCCTTTTAAGACTTTTACGTTCTCAATATCTTTTGGTTGTAATTCATCTTCCATAAAACGCTTGTCTTTTGTTTTGCCATCAATAATTACTAAAGGAGAAAGTTTTTCGTTTTTATTTATCTGAAAATTGTTTGTAGAATTACTTTTTTTCTCGAATCGCTGAAATCCCAGAGAATGTTTCTTCTTAGTTCCAGGAGCTTTCTCTTTAGATTTGTTTAAAACCTTTGTTGTGATAATTACCACGCCATCTTTGGCTTCTTCGCCATAAAGCGAAATTGCACTTTCATCTTTTAGTACTTTCATACTCAGTATAAACTTTGGATCAATAAGGTCTATGATTCCTTTTTTGGTTTTCTCGCCGTTTAAAATATAAATTGGGTCGCCCTGGATTTCTTTACCGGTTTTCACTTCAACGGGGACTTCTTTATCAGTTTTTGCTTCAATTTTTACGTTGAATGTGAGCATAAAAGCAAGGATTAATGGAAATACAAGTCCTACTTTCCATACAGTTGGTTGTTGTGGTGATTTTTTGTTTAACATAAGAATTCGTTTTTTGATAAATGATTGATAAAAATGATTAGTAATGGCTGGTTGTAAATGAGTATTGGAAATATGTAAAAGTGCCAGTTGATATGATTTCTTTTCTCCCGATACTGCTACCGTTTCTTTGTCGGCTATATATTCTAAATTTTGCAGCATGCTTTTCTTGTATAACCAGCTAAAAGGGTTAAACCAAAGTAAAGCAGTAATAAGGTTGGCGACTATGGTGTCTAAAGAATGCAGTTGGGACGCATGAATTTTTTCGTGTAGCAAGATTATTTCAAGATCTTTTTTTGAATGTGATGCCGGATTGTATACAATGTATTTGAAAAATGAAAACGGACTTATCGTGGCTTCGGTTTCAATAAATTTAAAACCTTTGCTTTTATAATGATTACTATTTGAAATTACCTTAAAAACGCCGTATAGCTGTACAATTATTTTTGCACATAAACAGGCAGCTACCAATAGGTAAATGCTGCCAAGCACTTCCCAGATACCAAACCAGGCTGTTAGTTCTTTTGAAACTTTTTGAGTACTTAAAATGTTTTCGTTAACAGGGAAATTATTAGCTCCCGCAATTACTTTTCTGGTAAAATAAATAGAAGGTAAAATTGCCGATGCCAAAATTCCGACTATTAAAAACCTTCGATGGGTTGTAAAGCTTGTGTCTCTTTTAAGTAAAGCTATATATACCAGGTAAAAAATACTTAAAATTCCGGCACTTTTTAAGATATAGGTTATTAATGCTTCCATACCTATTGCTTTTTTTCTTTTTCTATAATTTCAAGTATTTCCCGAAGTTCTTTTGCACTAATTTTTTCTTCCTGGGCAAAAAATGATACCATACTTTTATAGGAGTTATCAAAAAAGCGCTTAGAGGTTAAACTCATAATATGTTTTCTATATTCTTCTTTTGAAATTACAGGGTAGTATTGGTGGGTATTGCCATAGGCCTTATGTGATACAAAACCTTTGTCTTCTAAATGTCTTACAATGGTTGAGACAGTGTTATAGTGTAATTTTTGATCTTTAATTTTGGGTAATATTTCTTTTACAAAAGCTTTCTCTAATTGCCAGAGAATACGCATTACCTCTTCTTCTTTGTTGGTTAGTTTTATCATGCTATTAATTTTACTTATTTCAAATATAACGAAAAAAATAGTTAGTCTACTAAAATAATAGTTTATTTTTTGATTTATGATGCTTTTAAGTGTAGCTAACAGGATTATTTTATCTTCGCAAAAAAAAATAGATGAGTATTATTTTTATTCTTGTTGGGCTTGTTTTGTTGGTAGTAGGTGGGGAATTTCTGGTTAGGGCTTCGGTGGCATTATCTTTTAAATTAAATGTTTCCAGAATGGTTATTGGGTTAACGGTGGTTTCCTTTGCAACCTCGGCTCCCGAACTTTTGGTGAGCCTGCAGGCTGCACTTTCGGGCTTTTCAGATATATCTCTTGGAAATGTAATAGGATCGAATATTGCTAATCTAGGTTTAGTACTGGGTATTACGGCCATAATATCCTCTATTGCGGTAGATAGGGAGTTTTTTAGGTTTAACTGGCCTGCAATGATGCTGTTTTCAATTGTGCTTTATTACTTTTTAAGTAGCGGAGAGAATATATCTCGTTTAGAAGGTTTAATTTTATTTTTGGGACTCGTGGTCTTTTTATTTTTACTTATAAAAAGATCTCGTAGAAAAACTGAAATAGCGGTAGAAGGTATAGATGATTCCTTAAAGCAAACTTCTAACTTTAAAATGATAATATGGTTATTAATTGGAGGTGTTGCGCTTTGGGGCGGGTCTGAGCTTTTGGTAGATGGTGCCGTAGACCTTGCAACGATGCTTGGTGTGAGTGAAAGGGTAATTTCGGTTACTATGATTGCGATTGGAACAAGTGTTCCCGAGCTTGCTGCTTCTGTAATTGCTGCCTTAAAAAAGGAAAAAGCACTTTCTTTAGGAAACCTTATAGGTTCAAATATTTTTAATATTGCATCAGTTTTGGGTATTACGGCCATGATTCAACCAATCTATATTCAATCAGATCAAATACTTACCAGCGATATTTTTTGGATGATAGGAGTTGCTTTTGTAGTTGCTCCCCTGGCTTTTCTTCCAAAAAAGTTCCTTTTTAGCCGCTACAAGGGAATAATTTTATTTGTAAGCTATGTAATTTTTACGGGTATTGCATTTTTGGGTTAAATTTAGGGGGGTGTATTAATAAAATCATAAAAATTTCAATCAATAGGTGGTTGTTTGGTGGGGTGTAGTGAAAAATATCTACATTTGTTTGCTGAAATTTAAAATTACCAAACAACACAGTCATGTCAACTTTAAGATTTGAAGCTTTAAAAGAAATTTTTAACCGAAAGCCGGTTAAGATAGAAGAACCGGCCCGAAGGTCGGAACTTTTTGGAACAAATGTGTTCAACGAAACCTCTATGAGGCAATACCTTACCAAGGAAGCTTACGAAAATGTAATGGAAGCTATTAAAACCGGTAAGAAGATTGACCGAAGAATTTCTGATCATATTTCTACCGGAATGAAAGAATGGGCAATTTCTAAGGGGGCAACCCACTACACCCACTGGTTTCAACCTTTAACCGGAACAACCGCCGAAAAACACGATGCTTTTTTTGAAACACAGGGCGATACAGGTGCGATAGAGAAGTTTGGTGGCGGTGCTTTAGTGCAACAAGAACCAGATGCCTCAAGTTTCCCCAGTGGAGGTATAAGAAATACCTTTGAAGCTCGTGGCTATACAGCCTGGGATCCTACTTCTCCCGCTTTTATTTGGGGAACAACACTTTGTATTCCTACAATTTTTGTGTCCTATACCGGTGAAGCCCTGGATTATAAGACACCGCTTTTAAGGGCATTACAATCTGTAGATCACGCAGCAACGGCTGTAGCAAAATATTTTGATAAGAATGTTACCAAGGTTACCGCTACTTTAGGTTGGGAACAAGAGTACTTTCTTATAGACTCGGCTTTGGCCGCTACACGTCCAGACCTTAGCCTGGCAGGACGTACCTTGCTTGGGCATTCGCCGGCAAAGGGGCAGCAGTTAGACGATCATTACTTTGGTTCTATTCCTTCCAGGGTGTTAGCCTATATGCGCGATCTGGAAATTGAGTGTATGAAACTTGGTATTCCGGTGAAAACGCGACATAACGAGGTAGCTCCAAATCAGTTTGAGCTAGCCCCAATATTTGAAGAAGGAAACCTTGCTGTAGACCATAACTCCTTGCTTATGGATATTATGAGTAAAATTGCCGAAAAACATAGCTTTAAGGTGGTTTTACATGAGAAGCCATTTGCAGGAATAAATGGTAGTGGTAAACACAATAACTGGTCTTTGGCTACAGATACCGGTACTAATTTATTGGCTCCGGGTTCAACTCCTATGAAGAACCTTCAATTCCTTACTTTCTTTATCAACATTCTTAAAGCGGTACATGATAATGAAGAGCTTTTAAGAGCGGGAATTGCCAGTGCATCTAACGATCATAGATTGGGGGCGCAAGAAGCACCACCGGCAATTATTTCAGCGTTTATCGGGTCGCAATTAACCGAAGTCCTTGATGAATTGGAAAAGGTGACCGATGGTAAATTGTCTCCAAAAGAGAAAACAGAATTAAAACTAAATGTTGTAGGTAAAATTCCTGAAATTTTACTTGATAATACCGATCGTAACCGTACTTCTTCTTTTGCTTTTACCGGTAATAAATTTGAGTTTAGGGCAGTAGGTTCTACCGCTAACTGCGGAAACCCAATGACTATCTTAAATACCATCCTGGCAAAGCAGCTCAACGAATTTAAGAAAGAAGTTGATGCCTTGATAAAAGGCAAGAAAATGAAGAAAGATGATGCTATTTTTAATGTTCTTAGAGAATATATCAAGCAATCTAAGAATATTAGATTTGAAGGAGACGGCTATGGTGAGGAATGGCAAAAAGAGGCAAAAAGACGTGGTTTAAGCAATAACAAAACAACCCCTCAGGCGTTGAAGGCTCTTATCTCTGAGAAAACCATATCCCTTTTTAGCGATTTAAAGGTGATGAATAAAATTGAATTGGAAGCCCGCCATGAAATTCAGCTTGAAGATTATGCAATGCGTATTCAAATTGAAGGTAGAATTTTGGGCGATATAGCCCGAAACCACGTAATTCCTACCGCGGTGCGTTACCAGAATATTCTAATTGAAAACGTAGAAGGTTTAAAGCATATTTACAACGAAGACTTTAAAAAACATTCTAACGAACAATTAGACCTTATTGAACAAATTTCTGCACATATTGCTAAAATTAACAGCGGTGTGAAAGCGATGATAGAAGCCAGAAAAGTGGCCAATAAAATTGATGATGCAGAAAAACGTGCGTTCGCCTATTGCGATGAGGTAAAACCTTATTTTGATGAAATAAGATATCACTGCGATAAGCTGGAACTGCTTGTAGACGACGAGCTTTGGCCACTAACCAAATATAGAGAGTTGCTTTTTACTCGATAATCTAGAGTTAATATTTTGTTAGCTTACTGCAGGTAATTTACCGGGTAAGTTGTTAAAATTAAATTGAAAACCACGTGTTAATGCACGTGGTTTTTTTGTAGAAATAGAAACTTGATTTGCCTAAAACCAGTATTTAAATGCTTCTAAATATTGCTGCGAATTAAAAAAAAACATAAATATTGGCTCTAGGCTTTGCCGGGAGGTAGTTCAATAAACTTTTCCCTTTAATAATCATAGTAATTTATTTGTTAGCGTTTTTTTTACTTTAGATTACTTCAGTGGCTAATCTAATCTGTTTATCTTTGAGGCCTCAATACAAGAATTATGAGTCAGGAAGTAAGTAAAAGATACGCGCAACGCGGAGTTTCAGCAGGTAAAGAAGATGTACACAATGCAATTAAAAATGTAGATAAAGGTTTGTACCCGAAGGCATTTTGTAAAATTGTGCCCGATTATCTTACCGGCAGCAATGAGCATTGTTTAATTATGCACGCCGATGGTGCCGGAACAAAATCTTCTCTGGCATATATGTATTGGAAAGAAACCGGAGACCTTTCGGTTTGGAAAGGAATAGCGCAAGACGCCCTGATAATGAATATTGATGATTTGCTTTGCGTGGGTGCCACAGATAATATTATGCTTTCTTCTACTATTGGTAGGAATAAAAATAAAATTCCGGGAGAGGTGATTTCAGCAATAATTAATGGTACCGAAGAATTGATTGCCGAATTAAAAGAATTTGGTGTAGACATTCATTCTACCGGTGGTGAAACTGCCGATGTAGGTGATCTGGTACGTACTATTATTGTAGATTCTACGGTTACTGCCAGAATGGAGAGAGCTGGGGTTATTGATAACGCCAATATTAAACCGGGAAATGTAATTGTTGGCCTTGCTTCTTTTGGGCAGGCTTCTTACGAAAAAGAATATAACGGAGGGATGGGAAGTAACGGACTTACCTCTGCGCGGCACGATGTTTTTTCTAAGGTTTTAGCCGAAAAGTATCCTGAAAGTTTTGATAACGATATTCCTGAAAATTTAATCTATTCAGGAACCAAAAACTTAACAGATTTAGTTGAAGATGCACCTGTAGATGCCGGGAAACTAGTGCTTTCCCCAACCAGAACCTATGCGCCTATCATAAAAAAAATACTTACTAAATTTAGTAACAAGGAAATTCATGGAATGGTACATTGCAGTGGGGGGGCACAAACAAAAATTCTTCACTTTATAGATAATTTGCATATCGTTAAAGATAATATGTTTGAAGTGCCGCCACTTTTCAAACTTATTCAACAGGAAAGTAAAACCGATTGGAAAGAAATGTACCAGGTGTTTAATATGGGGCACCGTATGGAGCTTTATGTAGATCCTAAGATAGCCGATGAGATTATTGCAATATCAAAATCTTTTAACGTAGGGGCACAGGTTATTGGAAGGGTAGAGGCTTCGGAAGAGAAAAAACTTACTATAAAGAGTGAGCTGGGGGAGTTTCACTATTAAAGTTTTTATAGTTTATTTTAAAACCCTAAATAAAAAGATTAACTTAATAGAGGTTGATTTAAATAGAGACTCCATTTTATTTTAACCGAAACATTAGTTTATAAAAAAGTTTGGGATGCAAACAAACTTTTGTAACGACTGTAATTTTTTTAAGCATCTTTTTAATTACTTTAAAACGTATCCACTTGTCGAATACACAGAACCTTTATAGCCCTAAATTTATAATTGCTTCTACACTATTCTGGGTGATTATTAATCTAGTTAGTATTTGTTTTTTAGCTGAAGAAGATAGTAGGTGGTTTAGAGTGGCAAATTCACTTTATTTTTTAATTTGGAGTTGCTCTTTAGGAGTTTTAAAACCAAAAATAAACTATGTTTTAATAGCTTATTTAATTTGCGATATAGCCCTGGTTTATTATGAAATTGCTGTTTTTAATTTTATAACATTTCTAGCCAGGTCACTTATTTTTTTCTTATTGATCTTTATTGTTTTTCCTAAGATTCGATCGGTGAAATTTAATTTTTTCGAATTGATCCTGGGCATTGTCGTAATAGCTATTAATATTTACTTGTCATTTGAGTTGTTGGGTATGGTGCCTGAAGCTTATTTATACAATTCGTTTTCCCCGGCTTATTTAATGCTTACGGCCTTAACAATATTATTAATAGGCCTTGCATTTACCTATAATAATAGGTTTAGTAGTAGAAGAAGCTTTTACTTTTTGCTAGGAACACTTTTTTTAGCCCTGTCTGACGTTAATTTTTTTATCGCTTTTTACCTGGAAGTACCTTCATTTTATTATCCCGATAGGTTTTTTCATATTCTAGCCTTGGGACTAATTCTTCTTTTCGGGATAACACCTTTAGAAGGTTCTGCATATAATAATATAGAACAGCAGGATTTAAAGCTTTGACTTGTATTTTATTGCAAAGTTTTGGGGTTTAAGTAACGATAATCTTCTAAATCGCTTTTTTTCTTAATTAATTTAGAACAGCCGTTTTTTAATAGATAGAGCTCATCACTTGCATCTAGTATATGCTTATACATATGGTCTGTGATAACTATCGCTTTTTCTTTCTTTAGTTTTTGGAGCAATTCCTTAATTTTTTCAATATACGATGGCGAAAGATGTGAAAAAGGTTCGTCTAAAAGAATGAGTTTAGCCCGGCTATTTATGCAAATATAAATTTCTATAAGTCGGCGTTGCCCGCTAGAAAATTCTTTTATCCGATGTTTTTCTGTGTTTTTAAATTCGGGGAAAATATGTGTAAATTTCTTAAGGCTTACTTTAAAAAAATGAAAACCGGTTTTTAGCTTCATCTCAGGTGGAATAAAACTTTGTTGTGCTAAATACTTCGCTAATCCAGATTTAAATAGTGGTTTTAAATAGGGGTTATTATCTATTCTTACTAGTTTATGCGTGGAATTCAGGCTACCAAAGAAAAGCTTTAGTAAACTGCTTTTTCCGGAACCGTTTGCACCAAGAACCCCGGTTATTTTTCCCGTTTCAGCTTTTAGGTAAACTCCGTGTAAGATTTGCCTATTGCCAAAGTAGAGTTCAATATTATCAATTTCAAACTTCATGTTAATTTCAAATAAATTTCCGCAGAAATAAGTAGCAAAATAACATCGATTAGAAAACCAAAAGAAAATAGTTGAAAGCTGCTTAAGGAAAGGTTTTGGTAAAATAGGAAGAAATGATTGAGAGAGCTTTTATAAATATAATAGAGGGCTACACTTAAAAAAAGTTTAATAAGCAAGATAAATATTACAGGGTTTTCGAAGAGCAGAAAAAGAAAATTCAGGGAAACAGAGATTAAAATAAATTGCCGATAGAAATAGAAAACCGCCCTGATTTTGGTCATTATTTAGTGTCTTTTAGACTTTCAAATTACAATTCTTTTTTCAATCTAATAAATCGATCAAATTATCGTAAATTTGTTCTCCTAAAATCAGAGTGATTATATGATCGAGAAGCTTAATATAGTAAAGCAGCGTTTTGATGAGGTGAATGATTTGATTATTCAACCCGATGTGATAGCAGATCAAAAACGATATATAGAATTAAACAAAGAATATAAGGACCTTAGGGCCTTAATGGATGAGCGTGAAAAATATATAGAGCTCACCAATAATATAGAGGAAGCCAAAGAGATTATTACCGACGGTAGTGATGCCGAGATGACCGAAATGGCCAAGATGCAATTGGAAGAGGCCGAAAAGGAACTTCCGCAGTTGGAAGAAAAGATTAGGATGATGCTGGTGCCTAAAGATCCGGAAGATGCCAAAAACGTGGTGATAGAGATTAGGGCTGGTACCGGTGGGGACGAAGCCAGTATTTTTGCTGGAGATCTTTACCGAATGTATACTAAATATGTTGAGAGTAAAGGCTGGAAGCATACTATTGTAGACTACAGCGAAGGTACCAGTGGTGGTTTTAAAGAGATGATTTTTGAAGTCTCGGGCGAAGATGTTTATGGAACTATGAAGTTTGAGGCCGGTGTGCACCGTGTACAGCGTGTTCCGCAAACCGAAACCCAGGGGCGTGTACATACTTCGGCGGCTACGGTAATGGTGCTTCCGGAGGCTGAAGAGTTTGATGTAGAGATAGACCCAAAAGAAGTAAGAATAGATTATTTCTGTTCTTCCGGTCCCGGTGGGCAATCTGTAAACACCACTTATTCTGCGGTGCGTTTAACCCACGAACCAACCGGTTTGGTAGCACAATGCCAGGATCAAAAATCGCAACATAAAAACAAAGAAAAAGCCTTTAGGGTATTGCGTTCTCGTTTATACGAAATGGAACTTGCCAAAAAGCAGGAAGCCGATGCCGCTAAAAGAAATTCTATGGTTTCCAGCGGGGACCGTAGTGCTAAAATTAGAACCTATAATTATTCCCAGGGAAGGGTTACAGATCACCGTATAAACCTTACGCTTTATGATCTTTCAAATATCATAAATGGGGATATTCAAAAAATAATTGATGAATTGCGATTGGTAGAAAATACCGAAAAACTAAAGGAAAACTCAGATATTTTTTAACAATTACGGAGGTGCCTACTATCGTCAAGATGATCTTGTTTTCAGGCTTTATATTTAATTTTTCTTCGAGATTCTAACTGGTTTGGGATATTAATTAGATGCTGAAATGAATTTGGAATGACGATTTTAATAAATTTTCAATAACCTCGATTTTTATTTCAAGAAACCTTTCCGCGAAAGCGGAATTTTCTTTTATATTTTAAATTATACTAACTACAAATCATTACCTATGTCTCCACAAGAATTAACTGAACAAATCTTTAAGAAAAAATCATTTTTATGTGTGGGGCTGGATGTAGATATAGATAGGATTCCTACCTACCTGTTATCGGAAGACGATCCTATTTTTGAATTTAATAAGGCTATTATAGATGCTACCCATAAATTTTGTGTGGCCTACAAACCTAATATTGCTTTTTATGAAGCGAATGGGGTTGAAGGTTGGCAGGCGTTGGAAAAAACAATAAACTACCTCCATCACCAATATCCCGAAATCTACACAATTGCCGATGCCAAGCGTGGCGATATTGGAAATACCTCAAGAATGTATGCTAAAACTTTTCTTCAGGATCTTGGTTTCGATTCGGTAACTGTGGCACCTTATATGGGGAAAGACTCGGTAGAGCCTTTTCTGGAGTTTAAAAACAGGCAGGCCATTTTATTGGCGTTAACCTCTAACGAAGGGGCGTTCGATTTCCAGACACAACAGGTTAACGGGGAAGAACTGTATAAAAAAGTACTTAAAACTTCAAAAACCTGGAAGAATTCAGAAAATTTAATGTACGTAGTGGGAGCTACCAAAGCCGAATTCTTAAAGGAAATAAGGCAAATTATTCCCGAAAACTTTCTTTTGGTACCCGGGGTAGGTGCTCAGGGAGGCAAACTTGAAGATGTTTGTAAATACGGAATGACAAAAAATGTAGGTCTCCTGGTAAATTCTTCCCGAAAAATTATCTATGCTTCCGAATCTTCAAATTTTGCTGAAATCGCCGGAGCCAAAGCCGAAGTGTTACAGCAACAAATGGCCGAAGAGTTAAGTCAGCTTTAAGTTTTAATGAAGCTCATAGATCAGTTACATAGAAGGCTTAGTCTTCCGCACGCGCCTCAGCGAATTATTTCTTTAGTCCCCAGCCAAACCGAACTTTTGGTAGACCTTGGTTTAGAAGAAAATTTGGTAGGAATTACCAAATTTTGTGTGCATCCTGTACATCTTCGAAAAACCAAAACCATTGTTGGGGGTACAAAAGAAGTAAAACTGGAAAGGATAAAAGCTTTAAAACCCGATATCATTTTGTGTAATAAAGAAGAGAACACAAAGAAAATGGTAGAAGAGCTTCAGGAAATAGCTCCTGTACATGTTTCAGATATTATTAAGATTGAAGATTCTTTCGAGTTAATGCAGCAGTATGCCAGGATTTTTGATAAAGAAGCCCCGGTGAAAGCCATAATTGGTTCCATTAAGGAAAAAATGGGGAAACTTCAGGAACAACTAAAGCATAAACCCGCTAAACGGATTGCTTATTTTA
Organism: Salegentibacter maritimus; assembly: GCF_016236975.1. Taxonomy (NCBI): domain Bacteria; kingdom Pseudomonadati; phylum Bacteroidota; class Flavobacteriia; order Flavobacteriales; family Flavobacteriaceae; genus Salegentibacter; species Salegentibacter maritimus. The sequence continues at coordinate 194,152 of NZ_JAEHNY010000006.1, read as the reverse complement.
TTTGGAAAGAACCTTTAATGGTGGTGGGGAAAGATACTTTTGTAGATGAACTTTTGAAATTGAATAAACTGGAAAATATTTTTCAAACTTCAAGATACCCCGAAACTTCTTTACAGGAAATAAAAGCTAAAAAACCCGATTTATTGTTGCTTTCGTCTGAGCCCTTTCCATTTGCAGAGAAGCATAAACCTTACTTTTCAGAATTAAATATTGAAATAAAATTGGTAGATGGTGAATATTTTAGTTGGTACGGTTCCCGGCTGGTAAAAGCGATGGATTATTTTAAAGCACTTAATTTTTAGCGGTCTATTTTATCGTACCGCATTCTTTTAAGCTCTTTTAAAATTTTTTTGCTCTTGCATTTAATCTGTCGCTCTCTTCTTTATCGGTAAGAGTCACCTTATAAGATTTGTGCATAAGGCTCTTATACTTATCACAAAGGCATTCTTCCTTAGATTTTGTCTCAAAGATTTTAAACATAATACTGCTTTTGTCTTTGTTGCAAAGTTAAGCTGCACAACGACAAAGCATTGCTAAGTATGCGTTAATCTTCCTCTAAAATATTTATACTTAGCTTTTTAAATGTTAAAATATTATATAATTCCCTTCACTGTGAGATTGGTTGTTTTTTTAGGGCACCATGTTGAGGTTTAATATTGACTATCCTGTAATGCAAAAACACGTTGTAAAAGCTGGGTACTCCTTGCAGCTACTTTTTCCCTTATTTCCTTTTCTTCTACCGCAATCATTGTATAAACACCATCAAGGGCTCTGTTGGTAACATAATCTGCAAGGTCTGGATTAACCTTATTAGTTAGGGGTAAGTTGTTATATCGAGTAATAATATTGTTCCAAACCCTGGTGGCTCCAACTTTTTCGAGTGAATTGGTTACTACCGGATTAAATTTATTGTAAAGTGGTTTTTCGGTTTTATTGGTAAGATACAAGGTGGCTGCGTTATTTTGCCCCAATAAAATATTCCTGGCATCATTAAAGCTTATTTCCTTTACAGCATTCACAAAAATTGGGGTCGCTTCTTTAACGGCTTCTTCGGCAGCTCTGTTTAGTACTTTTAGGCCTTCATCGGCCAAAGCATCTAAACCTACATCACGAAGTGTTTTATCTACTTTTTGTAATTCTGGAGGTAAAGTTATTCTAACTAATTCATTGTTATAAAAGCCATTTTCTTTGGTAAGTTTGCTCACCTGCTTCTCTATACCCATATCCAGCGCCTGGCGTAACCCGGAAGCTATTTCTGTATTACTAACACCAACCTGCGGATATTGACTGGCGATTTGCTGAAGCTCGGCACAGGATGAAAACAATAAAACACAAAAGATAAGAGTTAGTTTCTTCATAAGGATTTTTTTCTTGATAATCGAGACTTTATGCACTGGGCTTGCCTCTAATTCCATTTTTTTATTGTGATGCCCGGTAGATTTTTTCCGGGCTAATTTGCAAATGTATCATTTTTTAGATCAAAGACTGTCCGGGAAAGTATCGTCTAAATAAAAACTATAGTCTTATTATTGTAAACAAGGGTTTTTCTTTCAATATGATATTTTATACCCCTGGCCAGGACAATTTTTTCCAGGTCCCTACCTTTTAAAATAAGATCTTTAATTGAGTGACTATGCGAAATTCGTGCAATGTCTTGCTCAATTATAGGACCTGCATCCAATTCTTCGGTTACATAATGGCTGGTAGCTCCAATTATTTTCACCCCTCTTTTATAGGCCAGGTGATAGGGTTTGGCTCCGGCAAATGCAGGTAGAAAAGAATGATGAATGTTGATTATTTTATTCTGAAAGGCCGCTATTAAAGATTTGGGTACTATTTGCATATACCGGGCCAAAACAATAAAATCTATGTTTTCCTTTTGAAGTAATTCAAGCTGGGTTTTAGCGGCCTCCTCCCTTGTATTTGCGGTTGCCGGAATATGATAATACGGAATCCCAAAATTTTTGGCTACCTGCTCAAGATCTTTGTGATTGCTAATAATTAAAGGAATACTTACTTCGAGTTCGCCCGATTTATACCGGCTTAAAATGTCGTAAAGGCAATGGTCGTATTTAGAAACAAAAACTGCCATTCTAGGTTTAGTATGGTCTGAGTATATTTCCCATGACATTTTGTATTTTTCTGCTACAGTTTCCCTAAACTCATTTTTAATATTCCTAATATTGGTTTGCTTGGTAAATTCACATTCTAAACGCATAAAGAAAACCGTATTCTCCCGGTCTACATATTGGTCTATATAAAAAATATTTCCCTGTCTTTTATAAAAGAAGGAAGTAACATGGGCGATAATTCCAGAAGTGTCGGGGCAGTGAATTAAAAGGGTGATTTTAGACATGATTAGGCTTTAAGGTCTTAAAATTACACATTTCCGAATGTTTCAGAATAGTAGTATTCAGAATTATATTAATATCATAGCAGCCGCTTTAGAATTACAATTTTCGTAAATTGCAGCTCAAAATTTCAGAGATAATTAGCAATGGAACAACAAAAGCCATATACACCTAAAAATAAAATAAGAATTGTAACCGCGGCTTCGCTCTTTGATGGGCACGATGCGGCTATAAATATCATGCGTCGTATTATTCAATCTACCGGGGTTGAGGTGATTCATCTTGGTCATGACCGTAGTGTAGATGAAGTGGTTAACTGCGCTATACAGGAAGATGCACAGGCTATTGCCATGACCTCGTACCAGGGTGGCCATACCGAATATTTTAAATATATGTACGATTTGCTTCAGGAGAAAAATGCCGGTCATATCGCTATTTTTGGTGGTGGCGGAGGCGTAATCCTTCCTGAAGAAATTAAGGAGTTGATGGACTATGGAATTACCCGTATTTACTCCCCAGATGATGGCCGTGAAATGGGGTTGCAGGGAATGATTAATGATATGGTGAAGCGCGTAGATTCTGAAACGCCCAATTTAGTTGAAGAAATCTCTGTTGCTTCAGATTTAAAAAATAAAAATGTAAATACAATTGCCAGACTTATTTCTTTGGCCGAAAACAGGCACGATACCTTTATAGAACATTTTCAGCCTATAAGAGATAATAATAAAAACAGCGAAATTCCTGTGCTTGGAATTACCGGAACCGGTGGCTCAGGAAAATCCAGTTTAGTAGACGAACTGGTACGTAGGTTTTTAAGCGATTTTCCGGAGAAAAATATTGGGATTATTTCGGTAGACCCTTCTAAACGTAAAACCGGTGGGGCTTTGCTGGGCGATAGAATACGAATGAATGCTATAAACAATAAACATGTTTATATGCGTTCTTTGGCTACCCGCCAATCTAACCTGGCACTTTCAAAATATGTGGCAGAGGCCGTTGAAGTACTGAAGGCAGCCGAATTTGATTTGATAATCCTGGAAACCTCAGGAATTGGGCAAAGTGATACCGAAATTATGGATCATTCTAATGTGGCTTTATACGTGATGACCCCTGAGTTTGGTGCCGCTACCCAGCTGGAGAAGATTGATATGCTTGATTTTGCCGATTTGGTAGCTATTAATAAGTTTGATAAACGCGGCGCACAGGATGCCTTGCGGGATGTAAAAAAACAATACCAGCGAAATCATCAATTATGGCATGAAGATGCTGAGAAATTACCGGTTTTTGGAACCATAGCTTCCCAATTTAACGACCCGGGTATGAATACCCTGTATCGCCAAATTATGGATAAGCTTGCCGAAAAAACAAAAGCCGATCTTAATTCTACTTTTGAGATTTCAGCTGAAATGAGTGAGAAAATCTTCGTGATTCCGCCCAAAAGAACCCGTTACCTTTCAGAAATTGCTGAAAATAACAGGAGTTACGACGAAAAAGCAGCAAGCCAGGCAGATGTAGCGCAAAAACTATACGGAGTTTTTAAAACAATCGAGTCGGTTTCCGGTTTGGAAATGACAGGTAATCAATCTAAATACTTAGAAAAGCACGGTCTTGATCAGGAAGAGATTATGGTGTTTTCTCAGGACTCTCAAAAGGATTTTCTAAAATTGCTTTTTGCAGAGTTTGATCGTGTGAAAATGGATTTAGATCCTTATAACTGGGAAGTGATTCAGAGCTGGCAGGAAAAAGTAAATAAATATGTAGAGCCCATTTATTCATTTAAGGTTCGCGACAAAGAGATAAAAATAGATACGCATACCGAGTCGCTTTCGCATACTCAAATTCCAAAAGTTGCCCTTCCAAAATATAAAGCCTGGGGTGATATTTTAAAATGGTGCCTTCAGGAAAATGTTCCGGGAGAATTTCCTTATACCGCCGGTCTTTACCCTTTTAAAAGACAGGGAGAAGACCCTACCCGTATGTTTGCCGGTGAAGGTGGCCCCGAAAGAACCAATAGGCGGTTTCATTACGTGAGTATGGGCTTGCCTGCAAAAAGGCTTTCAACCGCTTTCGATTCGGTTACGCTTTATGGAAATGACCCGGATAAACGTCCAGATATTTATGGGAAAATTGGTAATTCAGGGGTTTCTATTTGTTGTTTGGATGATGCTAAAAAACTCTATTCAGGCTTCGATTTGGCCGATGCGATGACTTCGGTAAGTATGACCATAAACGGGCCGGCACCTATGTTGCTTGGTTTCTTTATGAATGCAGCCATAGATCAGCAATGCGAGAAGTATATTAAGGAGCATGGATTGGAAAATAAGGTTGAAGAAAAATATAAAGAGCTTTATGACGATCGCAACCTGGATCGTCCTGCTTATCGCGGTGAGTTGCCCGAAGGTAACAATGGACTTGGTTTAATGCTATTGGGAATTACCGGAGACCAGGTACTACCGGCAGAGGTCTACCGGGAGATAAAGGAGAAAACTATGAATGTGGTTCGCGGTACCGTACAGGCCGATATTTTAAAAGAAGACCAGGCACAGAATACCTGTATTTTCTCCACAGAATTTGCTTTAAGGCTAATGGGAGATGTACAGGAGTATTTTATAAAAGAAAAAGTAAGAAACTTCTACTCGGTTTCAATTTCAGGATACCATATTGCTGAAGCCGGTGCCAATCCAATTACCCAGTTGGCGTTTACTTTGGCCAATGGGTTTACCTATGTTGAATATTACCTAAGCCGGGGAATGGATATCAATAAATTTGGTCCAAACCTTTCGTTCTTCTTTTCTAACGGAATTGACCCCGAATATGCGGTAATAGGAAGGGTGGCACGTAAAATTTGGTCTAAAGCACTTAAGCATAAATATGGGGCAAACCCCAGAGCACAAATGCTAAAATATCATATTCAAACTTCTGGCAGGTCATTACACGCCCAGGAGATAGATTTTAACGATATTAGAACAACCCTCCAGGCGCTTTATGCTATTTACGATAACTGTAATTCGCTTCACACCAATGCTTACGATGAAGCTATTACAACACCTACAGAAGCTTCGGTGAGAAGGGCAATGGCGATTCAGTTGATTATTAATAAGGAATTAGGGCTTGCCAAGAATGAAAATCCAATTCAGGGCTCTTTTATTATCGAAGAGTTAACCGATCTTGTGGAAGAAGCCGTTTTAACCGAGTTTGACCGAATTACCGAAAGGGGAGGTGTGCTTGGTGCCATGGAGACTATGTACCAACGCGGTAAAATTCAGGAGGAAAGTTTGCATTATGAAACTTTAAAACATAATGGGGATTACCCAATTATTGGTGTAAATACTTTTTTAAGTTCTACCGGTTCTCCCACTGTAACTCCGGGAGAAGTAATTAGGGCAACAGAAGAAGAAAAGCAGCATCAACTTAAAACTTTGAATACCCTGCATAAAGCCAAGGAAGATTCAGCCGAAGAGGCTTTAGAGAAGATTAAAGAGGCAGCTATTAAAAACAAGAATATTTTTAAAGAATTAATGGAAGCTACCAAAGTTTGCTCCCTGGGCCAAATAACCCAGGCAATGTTCGAGGTTGGTGGGCAGTATAGAAGAAATATGTAAGCAGAGAGCCACTTTTCCAAAGCTATAGCTTTGGAAAAGTGTGCGAATCGCTTATCTCGAAGAGCGCAGCGAAATCGGGATCTCTTTCACCGGGAATTTTGTTTCGGAAAAGTGTGCGAATCGCTTATTTTCACCTAATTTTTTTCGGATTTTCCCATCAAACGGATTATTGAAATGGGATGTCATCATCTGGATCTATATCGTCATAATTAATTCCCGGCGGGTTAAACAATCCCCATCTATCAATAATATAGTTCCATTGGTCAAATGTTTTTACCCATTCGGCAAAAAGCACCCGAAATTCCTCAATAGTTGCTCGCAAAAGATGTAAGTATTCGGTTTCTTTAAATTCATCTGCAAAAAAATGATTGCAAGACACATAAATATCTTTCGCGCTTTTTCTAATTATAGCAGCATTTTCCATGCGTATGTCGTAAATATCGGCTCCTTCGGCCCCTGCAATTTTGGCCGGCAGCTTTAAAGCATCTGCCATCATAAAATCGCCGGTGCTTTTTAGCATTTCATTTTCTTCAGGGATCAGGTCTACAATTCGGGAAACCATGCTACAGATTTCTTCTGCTTTTTGAAATAATGGTAGTTTTCTATAATTATCTAATTCCATAGTACTTAAAACTTTTATCCTTTTTATTGGGTAGAGCTAAAATTTCAGATTAGTTTTGCAAATTATTAATTTTAACCTGTAACTGCGTAAGTTTCAAAAACATATTGCTATGGAAAATATCTGGTTATATGCCATAGGCGCGTTTACCGCATTTTTTGCAATTAATAATCCGGTAGGGAATATTCCTATTTTTTTAAGCCTAACAAAGCAGGCCGATGGTAAAAGAAAGCGGTTTATCTCAAAGAAGGCGACTTTTACGGCTTTTGTGATTGTAACAGGTTTTGTATTGTTGGGGAAGTATATTTTTCAACTTTTTGGATTAACTATTCCTGCCTTTAAAATTACGGGTGGGATTTTGGTTTTCTTTGTAGGTTTTGAAATGATAAGGGCACAACAGTCGAGTATTGATAACCAGACAGAAGTAGATTTTAACGAAGGTATTTCTATTTCTCCACTGGCAATTCCAATTCTGGCCGGGCCAGGAACTATTGTAACTGCAGTAAACTATACTACAACTGCCAGTTATATGGATATGGGAATTGTGGTGGCCATGTTTGCTTTAATTATGTTTTTAAATCACCTCGCTTTTATTTCCAGTGAGTATTTAGTACGATTTATAGGTCAGAATAAAATTGTTGTGATCGAAAAAATAATGGGCTTAATTATAGCTATTATAGGAACTAATATGCTTATAGAAGGTATTAAAATTGCTTTTTATGAATAACAATCTTAGAAAAACTAAATTTTTCTAAGTTGTTGAATCCAATCAATTACCATTTTATCAAATAGGTGAATTTCTTTCTTCAATAAAATTAAAAACTCACTTTCCCTTACACCAGAAAATTCAAGGTTTTTGCAAAGTAATTTTAAGCTTTTACTTAGCTTTTTAATATTTCTAACACGTTCTAACCTGGAGTTGTGGTTTTTTGCTGTAGCTATAGAGGCAACCACTGGAGCTAGTTGAAGGGATTCGTTTATAAGGTCTCCGGCATACCTGTTTTTAGGACAGCTAGAAATACTCATTTCCAATACGTGCTTATCTTGCGTAAAATGTACGGCCATTGCCCTGGAAAGTTTAAAGATTTCCAGTGCTTTATGATATACCGGTGTTTGGTTTGTATTGTTGGAAAAAACCTGTGCCATGAATCATTAATTTCAGCATAAAATTAGCGAGAAATTAAATAGCCTGACTTAATGTTTTAAACTTAAAATTATGTTTTACCTTTGATTAAATGGTATTACTTAAATAAAAATTTAATATGCAAATTGATGAGCTTAATTGGGCTATTCTAACTCGTCTACAGGAAAACGCCCGATATTCTTTTGCGGAAATTGGGAGGGAAATAGGCTTAAGTTCGCCGGCAGTGGCAGAAAGGGTAAAGAAAATGGAAGATGCGGGGATCATAAAAGGCTATAAAACTGAAATATCTTACAATAAAACAGGGCATCAGTTAAAAGCCGTGATCACCCTTCGTGCTTTTATGGGGAGGTTAAAACCTTTTTTGGAGAAGGTAAAGGAGTTTCCGGAAGTGATTAATTGTTATCGTATTACCGGGAACGAAAATATTATAATGGAAGTTATTTTAAGAGACCAGTCTCATTTAGAAGAATTAATAGATAAACTAATTACTTATGGTGAGACCAAAACACATATCGTTCTTTCTCAAGTGGTAGCCTTTGCTCCTATAAATAAGAATAATACCAAATTCTCTTAAAAAATTAGGGATGATTTGGCCTTAGTTATTAAGGCTATAGAAGAATATTTTGTTCTGTTTTTTCTACTTCAGATAAGTTAACTGAATTTTTGAGTCTATTTTAACTAAATTTTGAAGCTTGTATTGTCTTTAGTTAAATAATAGCAAATTGTAATTTTATTAATATTACAACGACTATACTCTGGCTATTTTTGTTTAAAAGAAATTGCATTATGAGAAAGTATAGTACATTATTTCTAATTATGGCAGCCTTAACCGGCGCAATAGGATTTTCGGGTTTAAACTTTGAAGGGATTGAAGTAGTAAGAGTATTATTTCTGGTCTTTGCAGACTTACTGGTAGTGTCTCTAGTTGCACGCCTCTTTTTTAAAAACGACAACTTAAGACTACAACGCGTTAAGAAATAAAAGATATCCTATATAACATTTATAAGCCCTCATCTAATGATGAGGGTTTTTTTATGCACGATCTTTGATATCTATGCTTATATTTATACTAATTACTCCATATTATGATAAAAAAGATTCCTTTTCTAATTTTGCTTTTAATCTTTATTCATCAATTGGGAAATAGTCAGGAGCTTAAAATTCCTTTTGGTACTATTGTAGATTCAATTCCGGTTAGCGATACCTTAGAAGACGATTTTGCAATTTATCTTCCTCGAAATTTTGATGAAAAGAAAGAATGGCCTGTAATTTTTGTTTTCGATCCTCAGGGTAGGGGGCGGGCAACTGCCCAATTTTTTAGAACCATAGCCGAAAAGCAATCTTATATAATTGCAGCGTCTAATATAAACCTTAAACAAGATTCTTTAAAAAATAACATTACTAAAATAGCACCACTTATTAACCGGGTAGATGGCATGTTTGCTATAGATAGGGAGCAGGTTTTTATAGCAGGTCTGGCTGAAGGTGGGCAATTAGCAAGTGCACTGCCTTTTATTTATAATAATATAGCAGGAGTATTAGCGGTAGAAAATTCCTGGTTGAATACTGATTATTTGAATACCGGAAAAGAGTTCTTTTTTAGCGCGGTGGCCTGTGATGATAAGTATACTAAGAATGTTTTGACTGAAATAAAAGATTATTTGGATAAAGAGAATTTTCCTACAGAAATTAATTTTTATTCGTGTAACGGTAAAACCGAATGGCCTAACATGGATGTGATAGAAAACGCTGTTGCAGGCTTTACATTGCAAGCTATAAAAAATGGGAAAAGGCTTGCAGATTTAGATTTAATTACAGCCCTCTATAATGCCGAAGTTGAGTATGCCCAGGTTTTAAGGCGTACTCGCAATTATTATCAATCCTTTGAAAAATTAAAGCAAATTGAAGACAAGTATGACGGTTTTGGCCTTGAAGTAGATTTGGGTGACCAAATAAAGAATATTAGGCGCAATAAAGCCTTTAAGCAACAAAGACGTGATTATCGTAACGCTATCAATACAGAAAATGAGAAGCAGGAGGAGTATGTTTATTATTTAGATGCCGATGTGGCGATTTCCAATTTTGAAAATATAGGTTGGTGGGTGGCCCAGGTTGAAGAATTAAAGCAACAATCAGAGAAATTAACCGGTCCCAAACAAAAAATGGCTAGTAGGCTTCTTGGCTTTTTAGATAATTATAGTGAAACCTATTATAATGCATATATAAACTCTCAGGCAAAAGCAAAATCCAAAATCTTTGTGAGTGTGCTTCGCACTATTTTCGCTAAAGACGATCCTGCAGCTTATCTTACTATTATTAAAATTGCGGGACATGATGGAGATCACGAAACGGCTTTACTTTACCTTGAGGATTTACTTAAAACCGGTTATAAGGATATGGATGCCCTATATAATATTGAAGGTATTTTAGATCTAAAACTAAGTAAAGCATATAATGATAAAATTAGGGAGTACCTGGGTGAAGCAAAGTATTACAAGGCAGGTAGTTAACATGAAATCATTAAGCTTTTACTTCTTAATGCCGTCCCATACTTCAATTGACAACCAAAGATTACAGTCCGGTTTCAGTGGGATATGAAGATGAAATTTAGGTATCCTGAGCGTCTTCTTTTTTAAAATTGATTCAACTTTTAATGTGATAGTTCATTTTTTAAGAACTGCGTCTGAAGTTTCTTTTAAACTGAAAATAAGGTACTAAGAACACTGATTTAAGTGAAATATGAAGAATTATACTTTAGCACTAATGGAAGGGAGTTTAATTTGAATGTTTTTTATTAGGATTTAATTTCAGATTCGGAATCTTATGATTAGCTGTTTCTGCCGTTTACAAATCTTACCAATACAGAAACCACCTACTCCGGCGGACGACACCTTGATTTAAGGATACCGGAGGGTGATTTCATTTATTTGAATTCTAATAAAGCCTTTAGACTTTATTGTTCCTATAGTGCCTACTCAAAACTATTGGGAAATAGCTATAAAGGCAGGTGTGTAAAAGTTTAAATAAGTGCCTCGATAATCTAAATCGGTTACTTATTTACTCTATAATAAAGGCTTAATACCATCAGGCTTGCCTTGAAATCATCAAACAATATTTTCGCTTATCCTGCCGTTGTGCGTTTTGCTATTTAGTGGCACCGCCTAAGGGTATAATACCCCTAGGCTTGCCTCGAAATTAAAAATTTGTTTTTCACGAATGCCTCGTGTGCTTGCGCCGAGGTAATTTATTTATCTGTTCTGCGCTGTTCCAAATTCAGCATAGGCATTCATGCCGTGTTCATGAGTGTCAAGACCTTCGGTTTCTTCTTTTTCTTCCATTCTTAGTCCCATTGTAGATTTAATAACCGAGAGAATTATATAAGCAGAAATACAGGAAAAAGCACCAATAATGCCCACACCTGTTAGCTGGGTAAGAAACTGATCTAAGCCGGCCAGGGTTCCGAAGATTCCTACGGCAAGCGTACCCCAAATTCCGCAGGCAAGGTGAACGGCTACCGCCCCAACGGGATCGTCCAGTTTAAGTTTATCGATTAAGGAAACTCCAAATACAATAACTCCTCCGGCTATCAAGCCAATAAGTACAGCTTCTAACGGAGACATAAGATCTGCACCGGCGGTAATAGCAACCAACCCACCTAAAATTCCGTTTAAGAACATAGTAAGGTCGTAGTTTTTATAAGCTATGGTAGAAACTAAAAAAGCAGCAAGCCCACCAGATGCAGCAGCAAGACAAGTGGTTACAAGGGTAATAGAGGTCAGGGAAGGATCGGCTGAAAGGACAGAGCCACCATTAAACCCAAACCAACCTAACCATAGAATGAATACACCTGCCGTAGCCAAAGGAATATTATGTCCGGGAATGGCGTGAGATCGGCCATCTTTTCCAAACTTACCTAAACGAGCACCCAATAGGTAAATAGCTATTAAGGCCCCCCATCCACCTACAGAATGTACCAGACTGGAACCGGCGAAATCGTAAAAACCAATTTCGTCTAAAAATCCGCCACCCCATTTCCAGGAACCTATAATAGGATAAATAATGGCAATATAGATTATAGAGAAAAGCATAAAACTTCCCAGCTTAATTCTTTCAGCCACTGCCCCGGAAACTATAGTGGCTGCGGTTGCGGCAAACATACCCTGAAAAAGGAAGTCTGTCCAGTAGGTATACCCATTGTTATAGGCGAGGTCTAAAGCACCATCTGTTATCGGGGCGTTTAACCCAAATAGGTCAAAGAAATGATCGGGAATAATACCGGCTAAAAATGAGCCTGGATACATTAGGTTAAATCCAAGTATAGCATAAGTTAATAAGCCCGCGCAAATAATAAAAACATTTTTAAATAGGATGTTAATAGCATTTTTTTGCCTGGTTAGTCCTACCTCAAGAAGAGAAAAGCCTAAATGCATAAAAAATACCAGGACGGTGCATACCATCATCCAAACATTATTAGTAGTAAGTAATTCCATAAGGATAAATTTTTTAATGAGTTGATATTTAGGAAAGCGAATCGGTTCCTTTTTCTTTAGTTCTTATACGGTAGGCTTCTTCTACCGGGCTTACAAAAATCTTCCCATCTCCCACAGAGCCGGTGTATGCAACTTTTAAGATGGTTTCTACCGTTCTTTCTAAATTATGATTTGATACTACTAAAGAGATTTTGCGTCGTTGAATATCACTGGTGCTGTAAGATACGCCGCGATAAACGTGACCTTGCTTTTCGTTACCTACCCCGGTAACATCCCAATATGTAAAAAAATTTACTTCGGTTTCGTGGAGTGCTTTCTTAACTTCATCAAATTTAGACTTTCTAATTATTGCCTCTATTTTCTTCATACAAATCTACTTTTAGTTTGTATAAAAGTATAAAAATATCGGTTTTAGTCTAAAAAAATAGGGGGGTATTGGTTAATTTATACTAAATATTTAAAAACAATCCCTATAAAATTAGGGGTTGTTTTTTAAAAAGTGATAAAATTATGTAGTTTGTAAAATTTTTGATGTCTGTTAAGAGAGTTTCCAGATAAAAAGACCTAGAAAAACAGCTAAAATTCCAATAATTATACTTCCAAAGGCATAAAAAAAGAAATTTAGATAATCTCCCGACCGCAAGAGCGCCTGATTTTCAAGGACAAAGGTAGAGAAGGTAGTGAAGCCCCCGCAAAAACCCACGGCAAGAAATAGAACGGTATTCGAATTAAGGAAATTATGTTTTGCGGCATAGCCCAGCACTAAACCAAGTAATAAACTACCAAGGATATTTGCGGTAAAAGTACCATAGGGTATAAAAAAACGCTCAGAATTTAAACTTTTACTGATTAGATATCGAAATGTACTACCCAGGCCACCACCTACAAAAATCAATAATAGCTGTTTAAACATAGAGGTTTATTTTATTGGAATATAAAGATGGGTAATCCATTTAGCCGGATTTGCAACCTCTTCGGGCGAAGTTAAGTAAACCTCAAAATTATTGGCATCTTCGGCTACTTCAAGTTCATTGGCCTGTATATAATTATAGGCAGTGTTCCAGGCTTCTTTAAGATTCTTATAATCCCCTTTTAAGGTGGTTTTTAGAACCTTTTGATTAGGCATTAGCCCTGTTAGAATTTCACTATTGGCCGGAGTGATAACTTCACTGGGGGTAAATATTCCCGCCGAAAAAATGGCTGTTCCTGCAGTTTCGTTCCATTGATTATAAAGTATAAAAGGATTGCCGCTTTTCTCAATTTCATTTTTATCCATATAGCCAGAAACTTCACTAAACATAGATGTCATCTTTTTGTCTATTTGACTAATTTTACTTGCCGTAGTGGTATACATATAATAACCACCACCGTGCTGAATAACGCCATCTACATTAATGGTATAAGTGTCCATTTTATTTAAGATTACGTTTTCTATATTGTTAAGTCCCTCCTGAAATTTTGGGCGCATCATTTCGGTTATACTTTGTTCCTGAAAAACAAAGGCCAGTTTTTCCATAAAACTTTGTTGCCCTTTTATTCCCCAAATAATTTCAGTTCCATTTTTAATTTCATTGAACTCCCAGTATACCTGGCTTGTAGATTCTCCGAAAGGTGTTTTTAAAACAAGTTCCTGTTCAATTTCAGCATAGGGCTTAGCAGAAATAGTTTTTATCTCACCATCGCCGGCAGCTTCACTTTTCCAGGAATAACTGGCGCTGTCACCACTGGTTTTTGCTCCATATTCAATAATCATATCATCGTTTTCAGTAGACCATGGTTCCCAATTTTCCCAGTTTTTAAGTTCATTTACTTCCTGGAAAACCATTTCTACCGGAGCGGTAATTACTTTAGTTTCTTCAATTTGATAATTTCCATCTTTTGTGGCTATATAAATGGATCCTGCAATAATTACTATCAATAGGAGAAAGAAAAGGTATTTTAAAATTTTCATAGGAGTTGGTTTGGTAACGAAGATACTTATTTTAACAATATTTTGTAAATAAGGTGTTTAGGGATTCAAAAATGTTTTGAGTATAAACAGTAAACCTATAAAAGCAAGAAAAGCTACAAGTACCCACATACTTCCTTTATATTGCTTTTTGTGTAATAAAGTATCTTTTTTGTAACTAAGTGTAATAACAATTACAAAAACAACTATAAATAAGCCTGCGAAAACGAGTTGCCCGGTGCTAAACATTTTTATATACTTTTATGCAAAGTTAAGGTTTTAGGCTTAATCTATAATCGATTTAAAATTTATTAAAATGAAGAAAGGACTCTCTGCAGTAAAGCAATTTCACAAGGTCTTTAAATTAGGCATTTCTGAAGAACCGAGGGCCTCCCTGGGTAAAGGCAAGAACCGTTTACGTTACGAGTTAATGAAAGAGGAAAACGAAGAATACCTTGAGGCTGTGAATAGGGAAGACCTTACGGAAGTGGCCGATGCCCTGGGTGATATGTTATATGTTTTGTACGGAACTATTATAGAACACGGTTTAGAACACAAAATTGAAGCAATTTTTAATGAAATACAGGCAAGTAATATGAGCAAGCTTGATAAAGACGGAAAACCATTATATAATGAAAGCGGGAAAGTAATTAAAGGGCCGGGCTATGTAAAGCCTAATATAGCCAAAGTACTTAAAGATTAAGATAATTTTAATTCCATTAAAAAGAGGCTGTCTGAAAAGTCTATTCTCGTCAAGCTGAACTTTTTTCAACTTCTAACTTGCTTTTAATTACCACCACCTTAGATCCCCGATAAAGAATCGGGGCAGGCTTTGAAATAAATTCAAGATGACGGTTTTAAAGCCTTTTCAGACAGCTTCTTTGTTTTTTGTGAAAATACCGGTATTTTATTTTACCAAATATCTCCAACCATGTCTGTCTTCGGCCTGGTTGTATTGAATTTTCATTAGCTGATCTTTAAATGACTTTCCGTAAGAATCTTCCAGCTCAGGAAGTTCAAACTTTTCGTCTTTATATCCAAAGCCAGAAATAGGATTAATTACCGTTGCGGTACCAGAACCAAAAATTTCCTTTAACTCACCATTTCTTGCCGCCTCTACAATTTCAGAAACTTTTACTTTTCTTATTTCTACTTCAATATTAAGATCTTTAGCCAGGTCTATGACACTTTTTCGGGTAACTCCATCTAAAATCCTATCGCTTGTAGGCGCGGTAATTAGTTTGTCGCCAATTCTAAAGAAAATATTCATTGTTCCTGCTTCTTCCAGGAATTCGTGGGTATTGGCATCGGTCCAAATTATTTGTTGAAAACCGGCCTCTTTAGCAAGATTGGTTGGGTAAAATTGCGCGGCATAATTTCCGGCAGCTTTTGCGGCACCGACCCCACCATTGGCAGCACGACTATATTTCTCTGAAAATTGAACCCTTACTTCGCCACTGTAATAGGCTTGTGCCGGGGAACAAATAATCATAAACTTATATTTGGTTGATGGGTTTGCAGACACGCCCTCCTCGGTAGCAATTACAAACGGGCGAATGTACAATGAGTTTCCAAAACCTTTTTTAATCCAGGCTTTATCTAATTTTAACAATTCTTCCAGACCGCTAAAGAAAAATTCTTTCGGAAACTCCGGAATAGCTAACCTTGCGCTGGATTTGTTGATCCTTTTAAAATTTTCTTCCGGTCTAAAAAGCCAAATTTGATCGTCTTCATCTTTATAAGCCTTCATTCCTTCAAAAACAGCCTGCCCATAATGAAATACTTTTGCCGATGGATCCATTTCTATGGGACCATAAGGTCTAATTTTAGGGGTTTGCCATTGGCCATTATCATAATCACATTCAAACATGTGGTCTGTGAAAATTTCGCCAAAAACCAGGTTGTCAAAATTTACTTCTTCAATTTTAGACTTTTGGACTTTGTTTATTTCAAGCTGGTTAGTATCGTATTTCATTATCATTAATTTAGCACACAAATTTACCTAAATTAAAACAGAATCAAAATCTAAAGTTTTGGTAAATTTGTTTGCCTACAGTGTTTTAACTAAATATAATAATATGAGAAAAATTGTGTTCCTCCTTGGTTTATCGTTAATTTTTATAGCCTGTAATGGAGAAAAATCTAAAACAGAAGTTGAGGTTTTAGATCAATCAACTCCTGTTTCTTACAATTCTTACGGAGAAAAGATTTCACCTGAAAACAGCCTAACGAATGCTGAGGCCCTGGAAAGGTATACTTCATTAAAACCCGGTGACACTCTGGAGATTAAATTTGCATCAAAAATAAAGAGCGTTTGTAAAAAGAAGGGCTGTTGGATGGTGGTAGAGCTTCCCGAACAAAATGATGTAAGGGTAACTTTTAAAGATTACGGCTTTTTTGTTCCAAAAAATATTGAAAACACTGAGGTAATCGTTAAAGGGAAAGCTTTTTTAAATGAAATGTCAGTTGAAGATCAAAAGCATTATGCAGAAGATGAGGGAAAGTCTGAAGCAGAAATAGCTGCGATTACTTCACCAAAAAGCTCCAGGGCTTTTGTAGCTAATGCGGTACTTCTAAAACAATAAAGTGGAAAGAAAAATAAAAAAAACCGGCGATGGGTCGGTTACCATACATTTAAGCGAGTGGGATGAGCAATACCACTCTAAACATGGAGCCATACAGGAAGCACAACACGTTTTTATAAAAATGGGGTTGCAATATTGGGTTGGCTCAAATAGGGAGAATAAACTTTCTATATTAGAAATAGGTTTTGGTACCGGCCTTAATGCATTTATCACTTTTTTG
This sequence comes from Salegentibacter maritimus, assembly GCF_016236975.1. Taxonomy (NCBI): domain Bacteria; kingdom Pseudomonadati; phylum Bacteroidota; class Flavobacteriia; order Flavobacteriales; family Flavobacteriaceae; genus Salegentibacter; species Salegentibacter maritimus. The sequence continues at coordinate 177,193 of NZ_JAEHNY010000006.1, read as the reverse complement.
GAAGCTAAAAAGCTTAAGCTAAATATAAATTATACAGGAGTAGAAGCCTATCCCGTAGCTAAGAATGAAATAGATGCCTTGAATTACGCCGAGATGCTTTCCGCAGAAAACCAGTTGCATTCATTTCATAAAATGCATGAAATATTGTGGAATGAGGTAGCGACTATTTCCGAATCTTTTCAGCTTGAAAAACAGCAAAAGCGATTTGAGGAAATTGAAGATCGTGATAAGTATGATTTGGTGTTTTTTGATGCTTTTGGAGCCAGGGTTCAACCAGAACTTTGGACAGAACAAATTTTCGCTAAAATGTTTGCCGCTATGAAAAAAAATAGTGTATTGGTAACTTATTCGGCAAAGGGAAGTGTGAGAAGGGCTATGCAAACGGCAGGATTTATAGTTGAAAGGCTTCCGGGCCCGCCAGGTAAGCGTGAAATGTTAAGAGCTTTAAAAAACTAGCGAATATTCCTGTTAAATAGGTGGTAATATTTAGCTAAGGTTTATTCTTGTTGTTATCTTGTAAAGAAAAATGCGTGTACTAATTACAGGGGCTACTGGCTTAATTGGATCTAAAATTAGTCAGTTATGCCTGGATAAAGGAATAGAGGTTTACTATCTTTCTACCAGCAAAGAAAAGTTAGAAAGTAAAGAAAATTATAAGGGTTTTTTCTGGGATCCAAATAATAATGAAATTGATAATGATGCCATAAAAGGTGTTGATGCTATTATTAATTTGGTAGGTGCCAGTATTGCTGAACGCTGGACACCGGAACAGAAAAAAACTATTCTAAAAAGCCGAACCGAAACGGCAAATCTACTCTACAAATGCTTACAGGAAAACAAGCACCAGGTGAAATACCTGGTTTCTGCTAGCGCTATTGGAATTTATCCCAGTTCTTTAGAAAAATTATATACCGAAGAAGATAAAGGTGTAGACGATTCTTTTGTAGGCGAGGTCGTAGTAAAATGGGAAGAGGCCGTAGATAATTTTAAGGATTTGGGGCTGGAGGTTGCCAAGATTAGAGTTGGCCTTGTACTTGCGCAAAATGGAGGAATGTTACAAAAACTCAAAGAGCCTGTGAATTTTAATGTAGGTTCACCACTTGGTAGTGGGAAACAATGGCAGTCCTGGATTCATATAGACGATATTAGCGGTATTTTTATGTTTGCTTTAGAAAACCAATTAAACGGAATTTATAATGCTGTGGCCCCCAATCCTGTAACTAATAAAGAATTAGTGAACGAGGTAGCTTCAAAAATGGGGAAACCGGTTTGGTTGCCAAATGTTCCAAAAATAGCCCTTAAACTTGTTTTAGGAGAAATGTCTCACCTTGTGTTATCCAGCCAGTTGGTGAGTAGTGACAAGATAGAACAGGAGGGGTATAATTTTAAATATGTAAACCTTGCCAAAGCGCTAGAAGATTTATTGGCCTAATAAAATACTTATGGAAATAGGAATAAAAAAAAAGCTGTCAAAAAAAAATCGACAGCCTTTTTTCTATTTCAATAGATGTGAACCTTATTAAGCTTTATTAGCTTTTAGGTTAATTTTTAAAATGATATCATCACTTACAAAATTATCTCCTAATCCGTCAAAAACAGATTTAGATCCAAAGTTTACATTCCAGTTGGTTCTATCTATACTAAACTCTTCACTGGTAATTTCGATACTATTTTTAGACTGGCTTATGCTAACCGGAAAAGTAATATTTTTGGTTTTATCCTTAATGGTAAGATTGCCCGATAAAAGTTTTTCACCTTCTTTTTCAGTAATTCCGGTTACTTCAAAGGTAGCTTCCGGGTATTTAGGAGCATTAAAAAAATCACCTTCTTTACCTTCTACCGTTCCCATTAAGTGAGCTTCAAGATCTTTTTTATCCTTTCCTTCAAGATCGGTAACGTTAATAGATAGCATATCAATAACAAAACTTCCACTTTCAATAATACTATCATTAGCGCTAAAAGTACCTTCGGTAAATTTTATAGTCCCGGTATGGGTATTGGTTGGCTTGCTTCCTTTCCATTCAATGATAGAGGCTGCGGTGTCTACTTTAAACTCCATAGCTTCTGCCTGCGCTGTGGCGGCATCTTTAGCATCAGAAGTTTCTGCTTTATTTTTATCGTTTTTACACCCTACAACTACAGTTAAAAAAGCTGCAATCATTAAAGTGCTTAAAATTGATTTTTTCATTGTGTTAGAAATTTGGTTTTTATTTAGGTTGCGAAATTACATAAACTAGAAAAAGCTTAATGCTAAAAAAATATTAAATAGTAATAATGACATTTTGACACCGAATCATTATTGGCAATGATTTTGACCCGTTGTGCATATATTAAAATGCAAGAAAAAATGAGCAAGAATAAAAATGAAGAACTACAGGATAAACCTGTAAAAGATCAAGTAGAAGACGTTATAGATGAGGCTATAGAAGAAGTAGAAAATGAAGAAGGGAAGAAGGAAGTGAAAGAGGAAACGCCTAAACTTACTGAGGAAGAAAAATTAAAAGAAGATCTCAAAAAGGAAAAAGATAAGTTTTTAAGGCTTTTTGCTGAATTTGAAAACTATAAAAGAAGAACTTCAAAAGAGCGATTAGAGTTATTTAAAACTGCCAATCAGGAAGTAATGACCGCCATGTTGCCAGTCCTGGATGATTTTGACAGGGCTTTAAATGAGCTTCGTAAACAGGGAGATGAAAATTTGGTTCATGGGGTAGAACTTATTCATAATAAGCTAAAGGAAACCCTTAAGAGTAAAGGTCTTGAGCCTATGCTAGTGAAAGAGGGAGATACTTTTGATTCTGAGCTTCACGAGGCCATTACCCAAATACCTGCGCCTAAAGATAAACTTAAAGGCAAGATAGTTGATGTAGTAGAAAGAGGTTATAAACTTGGGGAACGCATTATTAGATATCCTAAGGTAGTAACCGGGAAATAAAACAGCTTTTTTTAGAATTCGCAAAACGAGACCATGAAAGAAGATTATTACGACATATTAGGCATAAGTAAAGGAGCTTCTACTGCCGAAATTAAAAAGGCATACCGAAAGATGGCCATTAAATATCACCCAGATAAAAATCCGGGAGATAGTGAGGCTGAAGAGAAATTTAAAAAATCGGCTGAAGCATACGAAGTACTAAGCAACGAAGATAAACGTGCCCGTTACGACAGGTTTGGTCATCAGGCATTTGAAGGTGGCGCCGGTGGTGGCGGTGGCTTTGGCGGCATGGATATGGACGATATATTCAGCCAGTTTGGAGATATCTTTGGTGGCGGCTTTAGCGGAGGCGGTGGCTTTTCTGGTTTTGGTGGCGGCTTTGGTGGTGGCCAAAGGCGTGCAAAAGGAAGTAATCTAAGAATAAGGGTGAGCCTTACACTGGAAGAAATAGCGAAAGGTGCCGAGAAAAAGATAAAAGTAAAACGGAAGGTTCAGGCTCCCGGTACTACTTATAAAACCTGTACTACCTGTAAAGGTACTGGGCAGGTAACACGTGTTACCAATACTATTTTGGGTAGAATGCAAACGGCTTCTCCTTGTACCGCTTGTAGTGGTTCTGGACAAATAATAGATAAGAGGCCACCTGAAGCAGATGCGCATGGTTTGGTACAAAAAGAAGAAACAGTATCTATTAAAATTCCTTCAGGAGTTGAAGATGGTATGCAGCTAAAAGTTTCCGGAAAAGGAAATGAGGCACCCGGGAATGGAATTGCCGGCGATTTACTTGTGGCCATAGAAGAGAAAGAGCATCATAGTCTAAAAAGGGAAGGCGATAACCTTCATTACGATTTATACATTAGCTTATCGGAAGCTGTGCTAGGATCTTCAAGGGAAATAGATACCGTGACAGGAAAAGTGAGAATAAAGATTGAAGAAGGTGTACAATCTGGAAAAATTCTTAGGCTTAGAGGAAAGGGAATAGGAAGTCTTAATGGTTACGGAAAAGGAGATTTACTGGTACATGTAAATGTATGGACACCTAAAAACATTAATAAAGAACAGCGCGATTTCTTTGAAAGAATGGCAGAAGATGATAATTTCAGGCCTAACCCAGAGAAAAGTGATAAATCATTTTTTGAGAAAGTAAAAGATATGTTTTCTTAGAACCTCGCTTTTAAGAAAAAATTTATATATTTGATTATCACTAAGTCTTTTAGTGATAATTTTTCTTTTTCATAGCAATTTTTTTCCCATCCTTAATTATTTAAGGGTGGGTTTTCTGTTTTTGGACAGTTAGAAAAGCAAATTTTTTCTTAATCTAAAACATCTCTCAAGCTATTTCAATATATTTACTCAATAATCGAGCTTAAAACGCCCTGAGGCTTGTCTCGAAGATTAATTAATTTTTCGGAAGAATACCTTGTGAGCATGCTCTTGGCTGGTTCATCCCATAAACAAGTGTAAAACACTTTAATTCAAAGCTATGGTTGGGGTTTCTTAACCTTAGCCCTCTATAAGTCTTGTAACGAGCAATTTATTTATATCAATTTTCTATATGAAAAACCTCTTAGTCGCAGAAAATATCTATAAGCAATTTGGCAATTTTACTGCACTAAATAATGTTTCAATAGCTATTCCACGCGGTAGTATATTTGGTCTTTTAGGCCCAAATGGCGCAGGAAAAACTACACTTCTTAGAATAATTAACCAAATTGCCATGCCAGATAGAGGGCAGGTTTATTTAGACGGTAAACCTTTGCAACCCGGGGATGTAGCGCATATAGGTTACCTGCCCGAAGAACGCGGACTTTACAAATCTATGAGAGTTGGTGAGCAGGCACTTTATCTTGCCCGGTTAAAGGGACTTTCTAAAACGGAAGCCGAAGAGCGTCTAAAGTATTGGTTTGATAGATTACAAATTGAAGGCTGGTGGAACAAAAAAATTCAGGAGCTTTCTAAAGGGATGGCACAAAAAATACAGTTTATTATCACGGTTTTACATCAACCTAAATTGTTGATTTTTGATGAACCATTTAGTGGCTTCGATCCTGTAAATGCCGGTTTAATTAAAAATGAAATCCTTCAGTTAAAAGAGGAGGGTGCAACAATACTTTTTTCCACACATCGTATGGATAGTGTAGAAGAGTTGTGTGATTATATGGCTTTAATTCATCGATCAAATAAATTGTTAGATGGTAAGGTTTCAGAGATTAAACGAGCCTATAAGTCGAATACTTACGAAGTAGGCCTGGAGTCTGAAAATAATATGGTGCTTTTAAATGATTTGAAGGAGAAATTTGTAGTCGGAAATACAAACTTTAAGAGCATAAACGACGATCTTAAAGTAACAATTCAGTTAAATAACCGGGAAACACCAAACCAGTTATTGGAGTACCTTATAGGAAAGGCCCGTGTAAATCATTTTGTAGAAGTTATTCCTTCAGTAAACGATATATTCATTAAAACGGTCACTCAAAATGCGTAACCTAAAGCTAATAATTCAGCGCGAATACCTGGCAAGGGTAAGGAATAAGACCTTTATAATTATGACTTTTCTGAGCCCGCTTATATTGATAGGGATGTTTGCATTAATAGCTTATTTGAGTATGCTTAATAGTAGTGAACAGCGCATTATTGGATTGTACGATGAGACCCAAATGTTTACTTCAGAATTTAAAGACCAAAAGGAAGTACAATATTTAGATTTATCGGGTAAATCTTTAGAAGAGGCAAAAAAAATGGTGAATGAGCAGGAGTATTACGGCCTCATTTATATTCCTTCAAATATTGGGAAAGATCTTGAAGGTATTCAGTTTTTTGGGAATGAATCGCCCGGTTTAGGGACTATACAGGCTATAGAGAAAACCATTGCCGATAGGTTAACCCGAAAAGAACTTATAGAGAGAGGTATTGATGTAGACCAGTTGAACAATGCCAGGACAGAGGTTAGAATTGAAATCCAGAATTTTTCGGGAGAACAAACTTCTAAAATGTCTAATTATATTAAAATGTTCTTTGGGGGTGCTGCAGGTTATTTATTGATGATGTTTATTATCATTTATGGAAATATGGTGATGCGTAGTGTTATTGAAGAAAAGACCAATAGAATTATTGAGATTATAGTTTCTTCGGTAAAACCAATACAGCTTATGCTGGGCAAAGTACTGGGGACTTCCCTGGCCGGGATTACCCAATTTAGTATTTGGGTGCTTTTGGCCGGTGTGTTGGCAAGCCTGTCATTTTACATTTTGGGAATAGATGTATTTACAGTTCAGAAATCCCAATTAGAGACGGTTGAACAAATAGCGCAACCCGAGATAGCTCAGTTGATGGTAGATATTCTTAATTTACCAATTTTAAGTCTGGTAATATTTTTTCTTATTTATTTTATTGGCGGCTATTTTTTATATAGTGCAATTTATGCTGCAATTGGAGCGGCGGTAGATAGTGAGACCGATACCCAGCAATTTATGTTTCCGGTTATTTTGCCATTAATGCTAGGGATTTATGTGGGCTTCTTTTCGGTAATAGAAAATCCGCATGGCAGCATTTCTACTATTTTTTCTATGATTCCGCTCACTTCGCCCATCGTAATGTTGATGCGTATTCCATTTGGGGTTCCCTGGTGGGAATTAGCAATTTCAATTGCGATTTTAATTGTAACCAATTTTGCGGTAGTTTGGTTGGCTGCCAAAATATATAGGGTGGGAATTCTTATGTATGGTAAAAAAGCGAGTTACAAAGAATTATTTAAATGGCTTAAATACTAAAAGATGCAGGACCAGGAAAACCCGGAAGCTACAGAAGTTATAAAAGAAGTTGTTGAAAAAGATATATGGGGTAACCTCATAGAGTTTTGGAATTTTGTGCTTTTTCCTATAGAAACCGGTGAAAATACGGTGAACATTACCATAGGAAATATCTTATTGGTAATTTTCGCTTTCGTAATTACCAGTATTGTGCTAAGGTTAATAAGGTCTTTTATTACCGATAAGCTTCAGGAGACAGACAAGCTTAAGTTTATAAGCATTTTTAAATTTATTAAATACATTGTCTACCTGGTAGTGATACTGGTTACCTTAAGTTCAGCAGGTATAAATATTACCATAATCTTAACAGCATCGGCTGCACTTTTTGTAGGTATAGGTTTAGCTTTACAGGAATTGTTTCAGGATGTTATTGGAGGAGTTTTTATTATTTTAGATAAATCTCTTTTAGTAGGCGATGTTATTGAAATGGAAGGAAGAGTAGGTCGGGTTTTTGAAATAAAGCTTAGAACCACCCGGGCTTTAACACGAGACGATAAGGTGATGATTATACCAAATCATAAATTTATGAGTGATGTGATTTTTAATTATACACAAAATCATAAAACTACCCGGGAGTCTGTTAGTGTGGGGGTTGCCTACGGAAGCGATACAAAAAAAGTTGAAGATATTTTATTGAAGTGTGCGCGGGAAAATAAAGATGTTATGGAAAGTCCGGAGCCTTTTGTGCTTTTTGATGCTTTCGGAGATTCGTCTCTTAACTTTTCCCTACATTTTTATGTGACAGATAGCTTTGTAGACCCTAAAATAAAGAGTCTGCTTAGGTTTAAAATAGATGAAGAATTTAGGAGGAATAATATTAGCATTCCTTTTCCACAGCGAGATGTACATTTCTACCCTAATAAAGCTTATACCCAAAACTTAGCAAAGAATGAATAAAATTTTTATCCTTACAGCTTTTTTTTTACTGGGGGCGGTAAATTTTCCGGCTTTTTCACAAACTACAGATTTAGCCAGGATAGAATACACTTATTTCCCTCAATCTGATTCCGATAATTCATTTAGGAGGTTTAGGACATTTGTAAATTTTCCGATAAAACTTAATGAAAACGATGCTTATTTGATACCTGGGGTAGAATATAGAAACGTAAACTTTAAGTATAAAAACAACGAAGCTTTTTCAACAAATAACCTGGATCGCTTTCAATCTTTTACCGGTAAAATAGGCTATACTTTTAAAATGAACAACATATGGCGTTTTGGCGTTGAGACTGGGGTGAAAGTTGCTTCTAATTTTACAACCAATGAGATGGTTAGAGACGATTTTATTTATACAGGCTCTGTGTATTTTATTAAAATAAAAGAAGATGAACGTTATATAGAACCCTGGCGTTTAATTTTGGGGCTAAGTTATTCTACTACCACAGGATTTCCTTTCCCTTTGCCTGTGATAAATTACTATAAACGTTTTGATGAAAAATGGTCTTATGCCCTTGGTATTCCAAAAACCAACTTAATACATTATTTTAATGAAAGGCATCAGGTGCAGGGCTTTGTTACTCTAGACGGTTTTTTCTCCAACCTTCAAAAAAACTTTAACCCGTATCCGCAAACAAACCCTAACTCCAACCGGCTTGCTGAGAGTATGTCTATGACCATAGTATTAAGCGGCCTGGGATATCAGTACAATTTTACCGATAATATTTCATTTTATTTATATGCCGGTTATACTGTAATGAACGATATTCGATTGCGGGATAAAGACCGGGAAGATTTATATACAATAGACGACACCAATACATTCTATGCACGTAGTGGTTTAAAATTTAGTATTTTATAATATGGCAAATATTTTATTAATTGAGGACGAAGCTGCAATACGAAGGGTTTTAGTGAAAATTCTTACTGAAGAAAATCAGGACTATAAAGTAGAAGAAGCTGCAGATGGCCTTGAAGGAATTGAAAAAATAAAAGATCAGGATTTTGATTTGGTACTTTGTGATATCAAAATGCCAAAAATGGATGGAGTAGAAGTGCTGGAGGCAATCATGAAAATTAAGCCCGAAGTTCCAGTGGTAATGATCTCTGGTCACGGAGATCTGGAAACCGCAGTAAATACCATGAAAATGGGCGCTTTTGATTATATATCGAAACCACCAGACCTTAATCGCTTATTAAATACAGTAAGAAATGCTCTAGACCGCAAAGAGCTGGTAGTAGAGAATACCCGCCTAAAGAAAAAGGTTGGTAAGAATTTTCAAATGATAGGCGAATCAGAAGAGATTCAACGTATTAAGGAGGTAATAGAAAAGGTGGCTCCTACCGATGCCCGTGTATTAATTACGGGGCAAAATGGTACCGGTAAAGAGTTGGTAGCCCATTGGTTACACCAAAAAAGCGATAGGGCCAAGGGCCCCATGGTAGAAGTAAATTGTGCTGCTATCCCTTCAGAATTAATAGAAAGTGAACTTTTTGGTCATGTAAAGGGAGCTTTTACATCGGCTAATAAAGATCGTGCAGGGAAATTTGAAGTGGCCAACGGTGGTACAATTTTCCTTGATGAAATTGGCGATATGAGTCTTTCGGCTCAGGCCAAAGTATTGCGAGCACTTCAGGAAAACAAAATTTCGCGAGTTGGTAGCGGTAAAGATATTAAAGTAGATGTTCGTGTAGTAGCAGCTACCAATAAAGACCTTAAAAAGGAAATTGAAGAAAAGAAATTTAGGGAAGACCTTTATCACCGCTTAGCTGTAATTTTAATTGAAGTGCCTTCCTTAAACGAACGTCGCGAAGACATTCCTTTACTTATAGATTATTTTAGCGAAAAAATCTCTACAGAGCATGGTACTACTAAAAAAGAGTTTACGGAAAATGCTTTAAAAACCCTTAAAGCTTATGATTGGCGAGGTAACATACGCGAATTGCGCAATGTAGTAGAACGGCTAATTATTCTTGGAGGAGATAAAATAACCGAAGAAGATGTAAATTTATTTGGAAGTAAGTTTTAAAAAAAGGTTAGTCTTTTGCAGGTGGGGTGTATCTTAAAAAATACATAGTATCTCCGCTTGGGTGTTTCCATTCGTGAAATAACTCAAAACCGAAGCGCTGATAAACCAGTGCATTTTTACGCATTCTTGTTTCGGCATAAAGAGGGATTTGATATTCTTTTGCCTGCCTGTAAAACTCATCTTTCATCTCTTTGCCTACCTGGGTGTCAGCTCCACGAGACTCGGCCAGAATCCCCCAGAACCAGCAATAAAGATACTCCCCTTTTTGTGGGCGTTGCTTTTTTATATAATTCTGGTTTTTAACAATGCGGTAGGCATTTTTTACTCCGGTTACATTTAAAACAAGCTTGATTTGCGTCCAGATATCCTTTAAGAAATTATCATCATTTTTGCTGGTTTTAAATAAAATGGCAATTCCCATGCGGTTTTCAGAAATAATAAGGGCATCTTTCTCAATGGCCTTTTCTACCATATGAGTTGCCAGATATTCAAAACGTTTATGCCGGTCTCCACCTTTTTTTACGATATCCATGGAAGATGGGATTTCTTTTAAAAGCTGGGTGACTTTGGTGATAATTTCCTCTTTTTCTGCTTTATTCAAACCTCTAGAATTTAGCGGCGAAGATATAAAATTTATATTTTTTGAAGCTTATAAAAATCAGGTATAAATGTAATGTAGTTTCTTAAATTTTGGGCATATTCTTTGTTTATCCTTTTGCGATAATGTAGTGAAGTAATCAAACAAAAACATAGGCTTCGACAATAACTTCCAAAGGAAGATTTATTTTATTAATTTTCTTCGCTGCAATGGGCCATTAAGTAAACAAAATAAATTTCAACGCATTAAAATCTCGATTACCTAGTAAATTAAAGAACCTAATATGAGAAGATATATTATAACCGCCTTCAGCATTCTATTTAGTGTAAGTTTGATTGCCCAAAACCATGAAGTTAAAGAAGATTCCATTAAAATTCGGCAATTTTATAATGCGGCTTTGGTAAAAGGGCAGGCCTATAAATGGTTAGACCATCTTTCTAATAATATTGGAGGAAGGTTATCTGGTTCCTTAAACGCACAAAGAGCGGTAGAGTTTACCAAAGCCGAATTAGAAGATCTTGGTCTCGATAAAGTTTGGTTGCAACCTGTTATGGTTCCCAAATGGACACGTGGTGCACGAGAACATGCTTATATTCAAACCGGTCCGGGAATGACTACTGAAGTTAATATTACGGCACTTGGAGGATCGGTCGCAACAAGTCCCGGAGGTCTAAAAGCCAGGGTGCTAGAAGTAAATGGAATTGAAGACCTGGAGAACTATAAAGCCGATATAAAGGGTAAAATAGTGTTCTATAACCGCCCAATGAAACCCGAGCTTATTCAAACTTTTGAAGCTTATGGTGGTTGTGTAGATCAGCGTTATTCCGGAGCCGAAGCGGCGGCAAAATATGGTGCCGTAGGAGTGATTGTTCGTTCGTTAAGTCATAAGATAGATGAATATCCGCATACCGGTTCTATGAGTTACGGAGATTTACCCAATGACAAGAGAATTCCGGCTGCTGCCATAAGCACCAAGGATGCCGAATATCTTTCGGGAATCTTAAAGCTTAAAAAAGACCTTGAATTTTATTACAAATTAAGTTCAGAAAACCATGGAGAGGTAAAATCTTACAATGTTATAGGCGAAATTACCGGAAGTGAGTTTCCTGAAGAATTTATAGTAGTAGGTGGTCACCTGGATTCCTGGGATCTTGGAGATGGTTCTCACGATGATGGTGCCGGGGTTGTACAATCTATGGAGGTTTTACGTTTGTTTAAAGAAACCGGTTATAAACCTAAAAGGAGCATACGAGTGGTGCTTTTTATGAATGAAGAAAACGGTTTACGTGGGGGAAACAAATATGCCGAAATAGCACACAGCAAAAATGAGAATCATATTTTTGCTCTTGAAAGTGATGCAGGTGGCTTTACCCCACGCGGATTTTCCTTTGAAGCCGATGATGCTCAATTTGCTCAAATTGAAAGTTGGAAACCGCTTTTTAAACCATATTTGATTCATTATTTTGAAAGAGGTGGAAGCGGTGCCGATATTGGTCCATTAAAAAAAGGAGATATTGTGCTGGCAGGATTAAGGCCAGACTCCCAAAGATATTTCGACCATCACCATGCTGCTACAGATACTTTTGAACACGTAAATAAAAGGGAACTGGAGCTAGGTGCAGCTACTATGACCTCTCTTATTTACTTGGTAGATAAGTATGGAATGCGGCATATAAACCTTCAAACAGATAAAAAGCTCTAGATAATAAATTTAATTTATTCTTTATGTCATTTTACATTCTGCGGCCATAAAATCCTGCTATCTTTGCGGCCAAAATTTATGTTTTGCAATTAAGCGCCTACACTAAAGAATTCGGTAAAAATCTACACATTGCTTTTCCAATAATGCTTGGCCAGTTGGGTCATGTTTTGGTAGGCCTGGTAGATAATTTAATGATAGGGCAGTTGGGAGCTGCGCCACTCGCTGCAGTTTCATTGGGAAATTCCATGGTATTTATAGCTCTTTCCCTGGGTATTGGCTTTTCTTTCGCCATCACACCCTTAATTGCCGAAGCAGATGGTGCTCAGGATATTCAAAAAGGTCGCAGTTACTTTCATCACGGCGTAATTTTATGTACTATTAATGGTGTTTTATTGTTTGTTGCTTTGTTAATAGCAAAGCCGGTGTTGCATTATTTAGATCAGCCGCCAGAGGTAGTGGCTTTGGCTATTCCCTATCTGAATATAGTTGCTTTTTCAATGATTCCTTTAATGATTTTTCAGGCATTTAAGCAATTTGCAGATGGGCTTTCCCAGACTAAATATGCCATGTATGCGACTATAATCGCTAACCTGGTGAACGTATTATTTAATTACCTTCTTATTTATGGAATTTGGATCTTTCCTAGATTAGAGTTGGAAGGTGCCGCTATTGGTACTTTAATATCTCGCTTTTTTATGCTTTGGTTTGTATGGGAGATTTTGAGGCGAAAAAAGAAATTTTCTGAATATTTTAAATGGGGAAAGAAGGAGTCTATAGATTCCGAAATATTTAGAAAGATATTAAATCTTGGTTTGCCAACGGCCCTTCAAATGCTTTTTGAAGTGGGGATATTTACGGCTACGGTGTTTTTAGCCGGTTTACTTGGTACAAACCCACAGGCTGCAAACCAAATAGCCCTAAATCTTTCGTCTATGACCTTTATGATAGCCGTTGGTCTTGGTGTAACTGCTACAATAAGGGTAGGTAATCAAAAGGGATTGGCGAATTTTACAGATTTAAGGAGAATAGCGATGTCTATTTTTTTATTGGTATTTTTAATTGAAGCTGTTTTCGCCCTTGGATTTATTTTACTAAAAGATTGGCTTCCTATGTTCTATATTGATGATGTAGAAGTTATTATTTTGGCAGCTCAATTATTGATTATAGCGGCCTTATTCCAGCTAAGTGATGGTTTGCAGGTTGTTATTTTAGGAGCCTTAAGAGGGCTTCAGGATGTAAAGATTCCAACTTTTATTTGTTTTATTTCTTATTGGATTATTGGCTTTCCAATCTCATGGTATTATGGAAAGGCAGAAAATCTTGGAAGTATGGGGATTTGGTTGGGACTCCTGGCGGGACTCTCGGCTTCGGCATTAATGTTGTACATTCGATTCAACTATTTATCAAAAAAACTTATTTTGCAAGAGTCTGAACTTGCACAATCAAAATTATAACTATGGATTTCCCTAAATTTTTACTCGGTGATAATACCGATTATCCTACGGCCATTTTCGTGATACATACCGAATTTCCGCGATTTATTATCAACCTTGAAAACGATGAGGTAGAATGGTTAGAAGAGTTTGACCAACACGACGAAAAGGAATTAGAGAACGAAACCGAAAACCTTATCAAAGAAGCTTCAGCATTTTATGATAGGGAAATAGCAAGATACGAAGAAGATTAATGGAAAGCTTAATTGAATTAGACCACGAGGTATTTCTTTGGCTTAATAACCTTGGCAACGAATCCTGGGATTGGCTATGGTTACTTATTACCGACAAATGGACTGCCATACCCCTTTATGCACTTCTTTTATTTTTAATTTTTAAGAATTTTGGATGGAAATCCAGTCTAATTACTGTCGTTTTTATTACGCTTTTAATCACAGCGACAGACCAATTGGGGAATGTGTTTAAGGACGGTTTTGAAAGGCTTAGGCCTTGCCGACAGGAAGGGATTATGGAATATGCACGTTTTGTAGCGGTACGTTGTGGGTCTTACGGCTTCTTTTCTGCCCACGCGGCAAATTCTATGGGAGTAGCAGTTTTTCTTAGCTTATTATTTAAAAAACATATCCCAAAAATAGGTTTTTGGCTTGTGGCCTGGGCGCTACTTGTAGCTTATAGCAGGGTTTATCTTGGAGTCCATTATCCCGGAGATATCATTGTAGGCATGTTGATTGGAGCACTTTTAGGTTTCCTGTTTTATAAGCTTCATCAATGGGTACAGTCGCAGGCATTTAAAAAATCCTAGGATATATTCTCAAATTTTTTAAGTAATAGACCGGCGGCGGCAAAGGCGGTAACTTTATTTTCCTCAATGGCTTTTAACTGGGTTTCGAGTTCTTTTTTCATTACCGGATTTTGATAAAAACGGTTTTTTAAATGTTCGTTTATAGTTTGTAAAAGCCAGAATTTGTTCTGTTCTTTTCTGTTTTTTAGAAAGAAGCCATTTTCTTTTCCTTGCTTTTCAAATTCTTTAATAAGTTCCCAAACATTATCTATTCCGGTTTGCTCCAGTGCGCTGCTTAGGCTTACTTTAGGCTTCCAGCCACTTTCTTTTGCCGGGTATAGTTGTAGGGCTCTATTAAACTCTAATTTTGCCTCACGTGCTTGCTTTATATTATCTCCATCGGCTTTGTTAATTACAATAGCATCGGCCATTTCTATAATTCCGCGTTTAATACCCTGTAGTTCATCTCCGGCGCCGGCGAGTTTCAACAATAAGAAGAAATCGGTCATACTGTGTACGGTAGTTTCGCTTTGGCCTACACCAACGGTTTCAATTAAAATCACATCAAATCCTGCTGCTTCGCATAATATGATACTTTCCCGTGTTTTCTTGGCTACACCACCAAGGGAAGTTCCCGAGGCCGATGGCCTTATAAAAGCATGATCTTCCTTTACCAGATTTTCCATACGGGTTTTATCTCCTAAAATACTTCCGTGGGAAACGCTGCTGCTTGGGTCTACCGCCAGTACGGCTACTTTTTTTCCTTGTTGAATTAAATAAGAACCAAAGCTTTCTATAAAAGTACTTTTTCCCACCCCTGGAACGCCGGTAATGCCTATCCTAATAGATTTTTGAGAATAAGGTAAAGCAGCTTCCAAAAGTTTCTGCGCTTTTTCCCTATGAGAAAATTGATTACTTTCTACTAAGGTAATCGCACGTCCTAAAGCCGTTTTATTACCACCCAATAATTGCTGAAGAAGATTTTCTTCTGAAAATTTTTGTTTTCTTGAAGCTCTAATCCTTTCAACAGATTTTGGGTTTACATTTGCTGAAGTAGGTTTACTTCCAGACTCATGAAGTGCAGATGGGTGCTTCTTTTTATTCAAAATAAGGTTATTTATGACAAATTTATGAATTCGTTCTTTGTAAGCCTTGTTTTTGCTTGGTATATTCAGCCTTAATTAATATAACTCAAATAATCATGAAAAACTTGTATAAAACAACAGTAACAACCAAAGGAGCAAGAAAAGGTCACGCTAAAAGTGATGATGGAATACTCGACATACAGCTTAGTATGCCTAAATCTATGGGCGGTGATGGCGGAAATTACACCAACCCAGAGCAGTTATTCGGTGCGGGATATTCTGCCTGTTTTGGGAGTGCGCTGCAGTTGGTAGCTAAAAACCAACATGATATTGAGCTGGGGGAAGATCTTAGTGTAAGCGCAGTTGTAGAACTGGGGCAAACTGAAGAGGGAAATCTACAACTTGCAGTAGTCTTAGACTGCTATTTACCGGGGGTAGATGTGGAAACAGGGGAAAAAATAGTAAATGAGGCTCACGTGGTTTGTCCTTACTCCAGAGCTACTAGAGATAATATAGATGTAACACTTAACCTTTTGGTAGACGAAGATTAGTAGCATTTTTATTTAAAAATTTAAAGACTGTTTGAAGTTTTATTTCTTCGTCAACCTGAACTGGTTTCAGGTTCTAATACGTTCAAAACAAATATTAGATTCTGAAATAAATTCAGAATGACGAGATCTTAATTAAAACTGCAAACAGTCTTTTTTATGCTTTTTCCGGTTTTATTGGGACCCTAACCAGGGTCTTGTCCCAGGCTAATTTCAGAAAAATCAATTCATTTTTCTTGTCCAAAATAATGCTAAATTGATGCACAGTTTCTTTTAGATTTTTTGTGGGAACTTCCAGAACTAAAGCATCAAACTCAGGGTTGCGATAGGCCTGTTCTTCCAGGTTTATACCCCAGGGGTACATTTTGTTGTTAAAAATCACTTTCCACGAATTTTCCATGGGGATTGTCCATAAGGTATATTTTCCCGCTTTTAAAAGAGAACCGTCCACCCAAATGTCTTTATTGGTTTCAAAAGTAGTAGCTTCATTGGCACCGGTACGCCAAACCTTATTATAGGGAACAAGATTTCCAAAAATCACCCTTTCTTTTTTGTATGGTCGGTTATAAAACACTTCAATTTTTAGGTCTTTATCGGTATAAGATACCGTATCTTCAGGGCTATGGGCTTTAGTACTATAGCGCATAATAAGTATGGTAAGGGTAGCCAACAATAGAATTGCACCTGCTATTTTTAAAAAAGATTTCACTTTTTTATTCATTTTTATACAATTTACAATAACCCATTCAAAAAACGTGCAAACTTCTTTAGGAGCTAACTATAATAAAAAATGTAATTTCAAATAAAATTGAAGATAAGTTTGCAACATTAGAAAAATAGCTTCGTCTTTATAATGAAACCAAGCTGGTAAAAGTCGGGTGTTTTGATGACCAACCAAAATGTTTAGCTGCTTGTATCCAGCATATTAAAACCCTTATTAAAGGGAGAAAACCAACCATCAAAAATGATACAGCATAAACTAATTGAAGCCTGTAAAAATAATGATCGTAGAGCGCAGCTAAAGCTCTATAATCAATATTGTCAGGGGATGCATTATGTGGCTTTACGTTTTTTGAAAGACCCGTTTGAAGCAGAAGATGCTATGCAGGAAGCTTTTATAAAAGCCTTTGCCAAACTACAGCAGTTTACGGGAGAAGTTACATTTGGTGCCTGGCTTAAGCGCATTGTAATTAACAAATGTATAGACAAGTTGAAGGCGAAGAAAATGGAATTAGTAGCCATAAACGAACAGGTGCTTACCACCGCCGAGGAAGAGGATAATTGGCAGGTAGCAGATGGGATTGGAATGGAAGAGATAAAACAAAGTATGGAAAATCTTCCCGAGAAATATAAGTACCCTTTGATGTTGTTTTTAATGGAGGGGTATGATCATGAAGAAATCTCGGAGATTTTAAATATTAGTCCGGTAGCCTCGCGGACCCTCGTACACAGAGGTAAGAAAAAATTGAAAGAAGAATTAAAGACTATAAAAAATGGCACAGGATATTAGGGAAATGTTTAAGAACGATAAGGAGCCCAAACCCAATACTTTACCCAAAGGGCACCAGAAACGCTTTGAAGACCGGTTGGGAAGTGCGTTTCCAAAGAAGAAGGAGCACAAATCTTTCTTTTTTCTAAAGATAGCTGCGATACTTATTGTCGCGCTGGGGGTTGGATTCTTTTTCTTGAATTCTAATGGAGATAATTTTACAGATAATCCGGCGGTGGTAGATACTCCCGAAGAAGAAACTTCTAGAGAAAAGGAAACAAGATTAGAGCCCGATGAAAATAGTTTTCAACTAAGTGAAGTTTCCCCGGAATTCAAGAAAATAGAAGATTACTATATGGCAAGCCTCAATATTGAGCTTTCTAAAATTAATATTACCCCAGAGAATAAAGCGCTTATAGATTCTTTTATGAAGCAAATGGCCGAGCTGGACAAAGAATATCAACGTTTAAATATTGAAATAAAAGAAACAGGGCCAAACGAAGAAACTTTAGAAGCAATGATTGCAAATCTTCAATTAAGATTAGACCTGCTGTATAAATTGAAGAATAAATTAAAGGAAATCAAGGAATTAAAAGATAAAGAATATGAAAACTACGAGGTATAATTTAATGTTCGCACTAGCACTTTGCCTTCCGCTAACGCTTAGTGCTCAATTAAATAAATTGGATAAAACCTATAAAACTTCTAACGATGTAGAGGTGAAAATAGATGCCAGTCACACTAATATAGAAGTGGGATACTGGGATAGAGATGAAGTTCAGATACAAGCCATTTTGGAAGTCGATGATACTACAAAAGAAAAAACAAAAGAGCTTCTCGCTTCCTGGGATTTGAATACTTCAGGGAATAATTCGGTAATTACTATTTCATCGGGAGGTGGGATGCTCTGGAACGGGGATATAGATCTTAGCGGTTTGGAAAAACCTTTGTCCAGCCTTCCGCAGATGTTGGAGCCATTATTAAACAATTTGGTGACTCCGTTAATGGAGAGTATGGGTGAAAGTTTTGGCGCACCCCTGCCTCCAGAATTTAGCGAGAAAATGGGTGAAATTAAGTTTGATTATGAAGCTTACCAAAAAGATGGAGATAAATATCTTGCGAAATTTGAAAAAGAAATGGAAGCAAATCTTGGCGGGGACTTTGAGAAATCTATGGAAAAGTGGGCCAGCCAGTTTGAGAAAAACGCTGAAAAGTGGGAAAAGAATTTTGAAATGAAAATGAACATAAACGAGAAGGAGCTTGAAAAGTCGATGGAAGAATGGGCAGAAAGTTTTGGAAAAGATATGGAAGCCTGGGGCGAGGCATTTGGAGCACAAATGGAAGCCCGTTTTGGGGAATCTGCAAAAGGAGAACCTAAGGTAATTGCATTACATGATTCTAAAGCTAAAAAGACCCTGAAACTGCATATTCCAAAGAATGCCAGGCTTAAGCTTGATGTGCGACACGGCGGGGTTAAACTTTTAGGAACCAGCAATAATTTACGAGCTAAACTTTCCCATAGTAGACTTAATGCAAATAGGATAGGAGGAAAAAGCACCCGCGTAGAAGCAGCTTATACTCCGGTTAATATCAATTATTGGTCTTATGGAATTATGGATGCTAAGTATGTAAAGAACTTTAATATTAAAAAAGTTAAAAGCATTAAACTTACTTCAAATTCAAGTAATGTGAATATTGATGAATTGGAAGATACCGGTATTTTATCGGGTAATTTTGGAGAGTTAAATATCTTACGTCTTGATACCAATTTTAAAAATCTCGATATAAATCTAGAGAATAGTGATTTGGAGTTAGGTTTGCCCGGTTCGGCTTTCAATTTTATATACAGTGGTACACAAAGCGATATTAAGCACCCAAATGCATTAAACTTAACCAGCAGTGAGTCTTATGATAATAAGAAACTAAGCGGTTATCATAAGGCTAAGGATTCAGGCGGAAATATTAGTATTAAAGCTAATTTTAGCGAAGTCTTGTTAAATTAGATTGCAAAGTTTAATTTTAGCGATTCTAAAAAAGTAGCTCTCGATTATCGAGAAAACTGGTTTGAAAAATCGCTTATGGAAAGCCTTAATTTTTCTGAATTTTTGTCGCAGCTCACTTCAGGGTTTACCCAGGTTTTGGATGTGAATTTAAAAGAAGAAGATTATATAGTTATTGATTTATCTGAAAATAATATAGAGCTCGGGAAAGTAGATGTTTCTTCTTCCCGGGCTTTCTCTAATTATATAGCCGAGTACTTAAATAGCTTCGGAAAAAAAGTGGCTTTTGGTGGTTATTCTGAGGTTAGGAAGCTTTATAGAAGGAGTGAACTTTTTACCGCTTCAGAAGATGAAGATTCTAATAGGAATATTCATTTAGGTTTAGACTTTTGGGCCAATGCCCATACCGATGTATTAGCGGTTTTGGATGGTAAAATTCATAGTTTTAACGATAATAGCAACTTTGGCGATTATGGTCCCACAATAATTATAGAACATAGTTTTCAGGAAAAGAAATTCTATTCACTTTACGGTCATTTAAGTAGGGCCTCGTTAGAGAACCTAAAACCCGAAATGCCTATTAAAAAGGGTGAGAAAATAGGGGAGTTGGGAACTGCCGAAGAAAATGGTGATTATGCCCCACATTTACATTTTCAGATTATTGAAGATTTGGATGAAAAAATAGGTGATTTTCCGGGGGTAACTTCAAGAAAAGACCTGGATTTTTATTTGCAAAATTGTCCAGATCCAAATTATCTGATTAAATTAAGAAAGGTTTAATTATTTTCTTTTTACAAAAAGAGCAACAATAGCCGCCGTTACCACGCCAAACATTAAGGCTCCTGCAATAGATTGCACTATATAAGAACTTAAATTAAAATAGGCGGCAGCATCTTCAGCTTGCATAGTATTTCTTGCTACGCTGTTTTCTATGGCATTGTTAAAATAATCTGGAGAAATAAGGTAGTGGGTAATAAGCTGGCCAATAGGAGAGAGCAGGGCAATAATAATACTTAAAATAACGCCGGAAACAAAACCTTGTTGCCAACTCATTTTCCCGCCGAAAAAATTCTTTCTTTTATCGTACATGGTGAAAAAGTAAATTGCGATTGCAATTAAACCGAAGAAATTGGTATAAATAGGGTGTTTGGAAATTAGCATATCGTGCCATCCCATTAGTTTTTCAAAATACATCCAGACTAAAGAAATTAAAAAGAAGATTATGCCCCATTTTATTTCTATTTGGTAGTTTTTCATTTTTCTATTTGTTGAATTGTTTAGAAAGCTAATTTATTCAAAAATAACGTGTAAAAAAGAAAGAGCCGTCTATATCCTTCAGTATTTAGAAGTTATAGACAGCTCTTTTATATTGTTGAATCCAAGTTATTGATTTACAAGCACCCAATCTCCTTTTTCTATAAGCGGAATGGCTTGCTTATATTTTAAGGTTTTATTTTCACCACTCATAACATTTTTGATAGTCACCTTGTCATTACGACCAATTTTAGGTTGGTTTCTTGTAATGGTCTCGGTTACCTGCGGTCTGGGTTGTTGGGTGTTTCCTGCAGCCCTGCTTTGAGCGGCCCTTTCATCCATATTAGGAATTTCTTCCTTTTGGGTTTCTACTTTTTCTTTTTTTCGTTGTCTTGCTTCGTGAATGTTAGAAACATTTCCTTCTGGAATTTCACCTTTAAAGAGGAATGAAATCACATCCCTATTTACCTGATCAAGCATCGCTTTAAACAATTCAAAAGCTTCAAACTTATAGATTAGTAAAGGATCTTTTTGTTCGTGAACGGCCAATTGAACACTTTGTTTCAATTCGTCCATTTTGCGAAGGTGTGTTTTCCAGGCATCATCAATTATGGCAAGACTTATATTCTTTTCAAAATCTTTTACTAATTGAATGCCTTCAGTTTCATATGCTTTTTCAAGATTAGTAACTACCTGTAAGGTTTTTTGCCCATCTGAAAATGGAACCGAAATTCTTTCAAAGTTGTTACTTTCATCTTCATAAACCTGCTTAATTACCGGGAATGCCCTGGAGGCACTGTGTTTCATTTTCTCTTCGTAATGCTTATATGCTTCTTTATAAACAATTCCGGCAATTTTTTGAACGCCCATTTTTTCGAATTCTTCTTCCGAAATCGGGGCACTCATAGAAAAGTAGCGAATTAGTTCGAATTCAAAATTCTTGTAATCCTGGGCTACTTTGTTGTTTTCGGTAATAGCTTCAGAAGTATCAAAGATCATATTAGCGATATCTACCTTGAGCCTGTCGCCAAATAGTGCGTGGTATCTACGTTTGTAAATCACCTCACGTTGCGCATTCATCACATCGTCATATTCAAGCAAACGCTTTCTTATTCCGAAGTTATTTTCTTCTACTTTTTTCTGGGCGCGTTCAATAGATTTGGAGATCATGGAATGTTGAATTACTTCTCCTTCTTCCAGTCCCATTTTATCCATTAATTTGGCAATCCTTTCTGAACCAAATAGACGCATTAGGTTATCTTCCAGAGACACATAAAACTGAGAGCTTCCAGGGTCTCCCTGCCTACCGGCACGACCTCTTAACTGGCGGTCTACACGACGTGAATCGTGTCGTTCGGTACCTACAATAGCCAAACCACCGGCTTCTTTTACTTCTTTGCTAAGTTTAATATCGGTACCACGACCGGCCATATTTGTAGCGATAGTTACAATACCAGATTTGCCGGCTTCAGCAACAATATCGGCTTCTCGTTTGTGTAGTTTTGCGTTAAGTACATTGTGGGGTACATTTCTCAATTTCAGCATTCTTGATAGTAATTCTGAAATCTCAACCGAAGTGGTACCAATAAGCACAGGTCTTCCCGCATTAGAAAGATCGGTAACATGGTCTATAACCGCGTTGTATTTTTCACGTTTGGTTTTATAAACTAAATCGTCTTTATCATTTCTTGCAATGGGGCGGTTGGTTGGAATTTCTACCACATCCAGCTTATAAATTTCCCAGAACTCTCCAGCTTCCGTTACAGCAGTACCGGTCATCCCCGATAACTTACTGTACATTCTAAAATAATTCTGAAGGGTTACGGTTGCAAAAGTTTGGGTGGCATCTTCAATCTTTACATTTTCCTTTGCTTCAATTGCCTGGTGTAAGCCATCGCTATAACGACGCCCGTCCATAATACGACCGGTTTGCTCGTCTACAATTTTTACTTTGTTGTCTATCACCACATATTCGTCATCTTTTTCGAATAGGGTGTAAGCTTTAAGCAATTGTCTTAAGGTATGGATGCGTTCACTCTTTACGCTATAATCTCTAAATAATTCTTCTTTTTTCTGGGCCTCTTCTTCTTTTGAAAGTCCTTCTTTTTCAATTTTGGCAATCTCCATTCCCATTTCGGGCAATACAAAGAAATCGGCATCTCCGTCTGCAGAAAGAAACTCTATTCCTTTATCGGTAAGGTCTATTTGGTTGTTTTTCTCTTCAATGGTAAAATAAAGATCGGCATCTACTTTAGGCATTTCCCGGTTGTTATCCTGCATATAGTGATTTTCGGTCTTTTGCAGCAGTTGCTTAATACCTTCTTCACTAAGGAATTTAATAAGAGCCTTGTTCTTTGGAAGTCCGCGGTAAACCCGTAGCAGTAGAAAAGCACCATCTTTAGTATTGCCTTCTTTTATAAGCTTTTTAGCTTCGGCAAAGACTTTTGTAAGGTGTTTACGTTGTAATTCTACAATATTGGAAATTGCAGGTTTTAACTCGTTAAATTCGTGAACATCTCCTTTTGGAATAGGTCCGGAAATAATAAGTGGGGTACGGGCATCATCAATTAATACAGAATCTACCTCATCTACAATAGCGAAGTTATGCGGGCGCTGTACCAAATCGTCTGGAGCGTGAGACATATTATCGCGTAGGTAATCAAAACCAAATTCGTTGTTGGTACCGTAAGTAATATCGGCATTATAGGCTTTTCTTCTAGCTGCAGAGTTTGGTCTGTGATAATCTATACAATCTACACTTAACCCATGAAATTGAAAAATAGGGGCCATCCAGGCGCTATCCCTTTTTGCCAGGTAATCGTTAACAGTAACAAGGTGCACTCCGTTTCCGGTTAAGGCATTAAGGTACATTGGTAATGTTGCTACAAGGGTTTTACCTTCACCGGTTTGCATTTCGGCAATTTTACCCTGGTGCATGGCTACACCACCAATTAGCTGTACATCATAATGAATCATATCCCAGGTTACCGGTTTACCGGCAGCATCCCAGGAATTGTTCCAAATTGCATGATCTCCCTCAAGATTTACATAATCTTTTTCGGCAGAGATTTCACGATCATATTCAGATGCTACAACCTTGATTTGTTTGTTATGGAAAAAACGTTTAGCCGTTTCTTTTACAGTAGCAAAAGCTTCAGGAAGTATTTCGTTTAGAACCCCTTCTGATATTTCATGAGACTTTGCTTTAAGGGCATCTATCTCAGCATAAATATCTTCTTTCCTGGTAATATCTTCACTGGCATCAGCCTCGGCCTCCAGTTCTTCAATTTGTTTTTTGGTATCTTTTAAAGCTTCAGCGATTTTTGCTTTAAAACCGGTAGTTTTTGCTCTAAGTTCGTCTATCGATAAAGCTTCAAAGTCTCCTTCAAGCGCTTTTATCTTGTTGACTATGGGTTGTATTTCTTTGACGTCTTTTTTTGATTTATCGCCAACAAATACTTTTAATACAGAATTTAAAAAACTCATAATAGTTTTTGTTTAATACGGGGTTCAAATGTACGCAAAAAAAAAGCCTCACTTTGGAGACTTTTTTCTATTTTTTGCGTGTTATTATTTAATATTCATCCTCATTCCAAAGATAATCATCATCGGTAGGATAATCAGGCCAAATTTCCTCAATAGAATCATACGAGTCGCCTTCATCTTCAATTGCCTGCAGGTTTTCAACTACTTCCAGGGGAGCACCTGTTCTAATCGCATAATCAATTAACTCGTCTTTAGTTGCTGGCCAGGGTGCGTCACTTAAATAGGATGCTAATTCTAATGTCCAATACATGGGTTGATCAGGTTTATTATTTTTGCAAAAATAAATTTTTTGTGGTAATAGCCAAGAAAAAAATCTATTATTTAATCAATAATATTAAGAACTTACGCAAAAATTATAAAATTTTCTAGATGATTGGAATTTAAATGCTCTAAAACCTGTAGCGAAATTGAAAATTTATTTCCTGAAAAGCTATAATAGGGCATTTTATCAGATAGTTTATATAATTATTGCAAGAGCCTGGGTTGGGTATTATGATTTTTCTGGAATCCATTTTACCTCTTCGGCCTGTAATCTTTTAGACAACATTCGTGCCAGTACAAATAGGTAGTCAGAAAGTCTATTTAGATATTGTAATACGGCTTCGTCAAAAGCTTCAATTTCGTATAAAGCGGTGGCAAGACGCTCGGCGCGACGGCAAACACAACGTGCTATGTGACAGAATGACACGCTTTGGTGGCCTCCTGGAAGGATGAAGTGGGTCATTTCCGGAAGGTCTTCATTCATTTTATCCATTTCTTTCTCCAGAAGTTCAATGTCTTCGTTAGAAATTTTTGGAATGTTTAAACGATCTTTTCCATTCTTTAATTTTTGTTTTTCGGGATCGGTGGCTAAAGTAGAGCCAATGGTAAAAAGTCTATCCTGAATTCTGCTTAATATGTTCGCTGTATGCGCTCCGGTATCCTGGTCGCGAATAAGACCAATGTGAGAGTTTAGCTCGTCTACTGTGCCATAGCTTTCTATGCGAATATGATGTTTTGGAACTCTTGTGCCTCCAAACAATGCGGTAGTACCTTTATCGCCGGTTTTTGTATAAATTTTCATATAATTCTTTGCTAATACTTAGTTGATTGCCAAAGGTACAAAATGAAGAATTAAGCAAATTATTGCTTTAGGTATTGGTTTCTGATTTCTCCTCATTTCTACGAGCAAAATACCGCTTTCTGAAATTTCGGTTTTTACGTGCTTTTCGGTTCTTTTTGGCTCGGCGGGAATTCCAGATAAAATAAACAAGAAATACCGCTATAAGCGCGAAGTAAATCCAGGTTTCCTGGTCAAACTCAAACATGATAGGCTATTAATTTTTTACAAGATAAGAATTTCTAATTCTTTTCGTGATTAAAACAGAGAAATAGAAGGGATATTTAAAACAAAACTTCTGAAAAATAACAAAGTCTGGCCTGCAATTTTGCAAGACAGACTTTGTTTAAGATTTAGTGGAAAATGAGATTTCATGCTCTTAGATATCTCTCGAACTTTAAATACTTTATTGTATAATTTCTTGTGGGCTTATAGCCAGGGTATTTACCCAAATTTCTAATCTTGTGTAGAGGTGGTAACCTGAGGTCCAATGCCGCTAAGGCTTTGATTGTATATCCATACTTCCTGTAAAGCCCCCTTGCTAATATCCATCCATTCCTGCACGAAAGAATCAAAGGAACCTGAACCGTGAACTTCATTGAATTTTTCTTTTAACCTTTGGTCTTTTCCCAGCCAGGCAAAATCATCAAAAAAATAGACCACCGATAAATCCTGACCAGATTGGGTAGAAGAGAATTCATTGGTATAAATTCCAAATGGGGTTTCAGGAGATTTCTCTTTTAATACTTTTGTTACTTTTTCTAATTTAGATAGCATAGCGTCATACTTTCCTCTTTCAATATCCCAAATGGTAACCCTAAGTTTGCTCATTTCAAAGTTTGTAGGGAAATTGGAGAAATTGCTATGAAACCTCCAGTAAGTCACCTCATCTTCGTTTTCCATATAAGGAACTACGTTGGTGTCCCAATCTTCATCATGTGCATCCTGGTTGGGGTTAGGTTCATCTAAATCACTCCAGGTCATGGGGCCTATTACGGCCATATAATCGTAGGCGTTTTGACCGTTCATAATATTGAAAATTCGTACCCCCATAGCACCTTCGGCATGAAATTGCTCGTTGTGGTTTTTCATCCCTTCTGAAAACTCTTTTGCTTTATCGCTTTTGGCTGAAAAAATTGTAGTTCCTACAATAAGGTATTCCTCATTGTTGCTGTCCTGATTTTGGGAGATTACTAAAAAAGGAATTAGCATCATCCAGTAAAAAATTGATTTCATAAGCTGTTTATTTAAGTGTTAATAATGCAGCTATGATAGAGGAGGCAATTATAAATAGGTTTTCTAAGTTACTGAAAAATAGTTTAATATGTGTGCTGCTTTTTTGTTTTTTTTAATTTGCAAGCATAAAAAAACGCCCAAAAGGACGTTTTTAAATTTTAATTTTCGTTCTTGTATTTATTTATAACCCGAAACTTAAAGATAGAACCACGTTAGTGAAATCTCTATCTATTTTTGCTGAGTTTGTTAAGCCTCTTTCATAAAGTCTTGGGTTTTCTTCGTATTGGGCGTTGGTGTAGGCCAGGTCTATTTTTATATTTCCAAAATCATACCCAAGTCCTCCTGAATATCCGGTAAGGTCGCCCATAGTAGTTTCATTTGAATAAGGGCTTTGCTCAAAGCGGTAACCGCCTCTTAAGCTCCAATTATTAATTCTGTATTCTCCACCCAACCTAAAAGTAGAAGTTGCCTGAAGCTCTTCTGAAATAAGATCGTTTTGAAATTCGAATTCGGGATCGCTGGTAGGTCTAAACTCAGTTGCTGAGTAATCTTTGTATGAGTAATCAAAACTAATTAAGCCTTTGGTACCAAATATTACCGCAAGGCTTCCCGTTAATTTTCCGGGAGTTTTTAAGGTGTAATCCGGATATATGTTTAAAACGTTTGGATCTACAATTACACGTTCATTTGCATTATTGTTGGTTTCAAGGTACTGTGTGGTTTCTTCAGTAATATTAAACCAGGTAGGGGAATGGTAAGAAGCTCCAACTCTAAATCTTTGGCTAAGTTTAGCAATGGCACCCAATTGAAAAGAAAAACCATTTCCAATTGTACTTAAATTATTATTAAATTGTACCTCATTTGTGGCGCTTCCGGCATTATCATTGCTTTCCCTAAACCTGGTAGAGCGATCGTAATTTAAAAAATGGGTATTAAGGTTTGCGCCCAAGTAAAGAAAGTCTTGAAATTGCGTTGCAACATTAAAAGAGAATTTTCCATTTAACCCGGTAGCCACGTTTCGGTATTCCTGGTTAAAATTTCCCGGGCTTATAAAAGAATTATAAGAAGTGTTTTCGGGAGAATTATTAGCATGGTCAATAACATAGCCCTGGTATCCTAAAAAAGCTTGTTGGGCACTAAAATCGTAGTTTTCTCCAAGGTAGGCGTATAGGTCTGAAATACTTTCGTCTTCTCTGGTTTGAAGCAAATCTAAAGGAACTCCTTCTGCATGACTTAAAAAGTAGCTATCTATAGAATTTTGACTAACTCCGGTGGCTATATAGGCATCATCAAAATTATTTGTTTGCTCATAATTTACACTTAGACTAAATTTTTTCCAGGGGCTGTTAGTTCGAGTGTCAAAAATAAGTACACCACCAGCCTGGTTAAAATTGATATCTGAATTTTCATTCGAAGTAGTCGTACCAAAATAATCTACTTTTTTATCAGAATTTTGGTGTGCTAACGTTATGGTTCCAAAAGAATTTAAAAACACAGCAGAACCGGCCGGGTTTACCGAAATAGCCGATAAATCACCGCCAAGAGCACCAAAAGCACCACTCATAGCCCTAAATCTGGCGGTTCCATTTAATTCTTCAGAGCTATACCTGTATGCATCGGTAATGTTTTGAGCGCTGGCAATTCCTGCAATGAACAATACGCCCAGCGTTAAGAATATCTTTTTCATAAATGTCTTTTAATCCCTAATTTAAGGGGTGTTTGCTTAAATTAATTCGATACTTTTTGGAAAACAGTTTCTTAAAAAACCTTACAACCAGAAGCCGTAAGGTTAATTTTAATTGTTTATAACTCGATAATCGAATTTTAATTGCGCTTTAGCTTATCTCTAATTCAAAAACTTTATGTTGTAAGCTTTCTGGCTTTCTACAAATATTTTAAACAAGTTCTAATTATCCTCTACCACCACCTCTGGAAGATGATGAGCGACCTCCGCCAGAACTTCTGGTACCTGAACTTCTTGAGCTGCTTGAGCTACTTCTCACTGTACCACTACTCCTGGACGATCGTGAAGATGATCTATTGTAAGTACTGGGCCTTGAGCTTCGGCTTGATCTATTTATAGATGAGCTTCTCCTGGTAGAGGAAGAGTTAACTCTTGCCGGTTCGCTTCTTCTGTTAGAACGTGTGTAAACCCTGGAATTGTTAGAGCTACTTCTTGTATAACTTCTATCAGAATTTTGATTGCTTCTTATATTCCTTATGCTTCTGGAGTAAGAAGATTCATTGCTTCTTACATTAGATATATTACTCCTTCTATTAGAACTATAGTCTGAATAGCTGGCTCTTCTGCCAGTATTGTAAGCTACATCCCTATAATAGTTACGATGGCTATAATAAGGGTTATGTATATAACCCGGGCCCCAGTAGCCTGTGTGAAACCAACTATAACCATATCTAAACCCAAACGAGTGTCCCCATCTCCAGTGCGGGCCAAAGCCTGCACCCCAATAACCGGGACCATAGAAAGGATCCCAATAATATGGGGTGTTCCAGTATCCTCCAAAACCATAGCCGTATCCAAAACGGTTCCATCTCCAGGGATTATAAAATCCACCATAAAAACCATTATTGTATATATTTATGGTGTATTGGTCTGGATCTTCGCCCCAGGGAGCACGACCTGTATTATACCCCTGATTGTTTTCATAATAAATTTCGTCTTCACCGGTTTCTGTAGAAGAATAAGAATCTACATCGGTAAAAACTATATCATCGGCCATTTGGCCATAAAATTCAGATTTTTCTGAAAAAAGGTTTTTGTAGTAAGTGTTTCCCTGATCCTGATTATTATTAGCATATTGCGATGATTCATCAGAAGTTGTTTGCCGCTGGTTAGAATCACCATATATTCCGTCTTCGTAACCAGAATATTGGTAGGAACCACAAGATGCTAACAATAGCAAGAATGCTGGAGCAATAAAAAGAATTGCTTTTCTAGGTAAGTTGTAATTGCGTATCATTAGCCAAGTATTTTATTGTTGAACATTGCAAAAATAGTTAGTTTTGCGCTAACTAAAACTGCATTTATCTTGTGTTTGTAAAATACAAGATTTATGCCAAATCCATAGAATGAGTAAAAAGTTAAGTAAAAGAAGCGAAGATTATTCAAAATGGTATAATGAATTGGTTGTAAAAGCCGATTTAGCTGAGAATTCAGCAGTACGAGGTTGTATGGTTATTAAACCTTATGGTTTTGCTATTTGGGAAAAGATGCAGGCAGAGCTTGATAAGATGTTTAAAGAGACTGGTCATCAAAATGCATATTTTCCACTATTTGTGCCCAAACATCTTTTTGAGGCAGAAGAAAAGAATGCTGAAGGTTTTGCCAAAGAATGTGCGGTTGTTACGCATTACAGGTTAAAGACCAATCCTGAAGATAAAACTAAATTAATAGTAGATCCCGAAGCTAAACTGGAAGAAGAACTGGTAGTGAGACCAACCTCTGAAGCCATTATATGGAATACTTATAAAAACTGGATTCAATCATATAGAGATTTACCCATAAAAATTAACCAATGGGCAAATGTGGTTCGTTGGGAAATGCGTACGCGTTTATTTTTAAGAACTTCAGAGTTTCTTTGGCAGGAAGGACATACTGCCCATGCAACCAAACAGGAAGCCTTGGAAGAGACAGAATTAATGAATAATATTTATGCAGAATTTGCCGAAAAATTTATGGCAATGCCGGTAATTAAGGGTGTTAAAACCGAAGCGGAACGTTTTGCCGGTGCGGTAGATACTTATTGTATTGAAGCAATGATGCAGGATGGGAAAGCACTGCAGGCAGGTACTTCTCACTTTTTAGGACAGAATTTTGCCAAAGCCTTTGATGTAAAGTTTACTTCAAAAGAAGGTAAGCTTGAAAATGTATGGGCTACTTCCTGGGGCGTTTCTACGCGTTTAATGGGAGCACTTATAATGACACATAGTGATGATAATGGTTTGGTGCTTCCACCAAAATTAGCACCTACTCAGGTGGTAATCGTTCCTATTTATAAAGGAGAGGAACAACTGCAGGAAATTTCTAAAGTGGCTAATAAACTTGCCGATGAGCTTAAAGAGGCCGGAATTTCGGTTAAATATGATGATAGGGATACACAAAAGCCGGGCTGGAAGTTTGCGCAATACGAATTACAGGGTGTTCCGGTTAGATTGGCAATTGGCCCCAAAGATATTGAGAAAGGAAGTGTAGAACTGGCAAGAAGGGATACACTCACCAAAGAGTTTGTAAATCAAACTGAAGTGGTGGAGAAGGTGAAGCATTTAATGGTAGAAATGCAGGAAGCCCTTTTTGAAAAAGCAAATAATTTTAGAAACGAGCACATCACAGAAGTGAATTCTTTTGATGAATTTAAAAAAGTTTTAAAAAATAAAGGCGGATTTATTTCGGCACATTGGGACGGAACTACAGAGACAGAAAACAAAATTAAGGGGCTTACCAAAGCTACAATTCGCTGTATACCATTTGGTTCCGTAAAAGAGTCTGGAAACTGCGTGCTTACTGGTAAACCTTCAGAACAAAGAGTGCTTTTTGCAAAAGCATATTAATTTTTAAAATTTTTTTGTTCAACACTTGTGGCATTGAAAAATAGTTGTATTTTTGCATCCGCATTGAAACAAAAAATGGTCCGTTCGTCTAGGGGTTAGGACGCCAGGTTTTCATCCTGGTAACAGGGGTTCGATTCCCCTACGGACTACAAAAGAACACAAGTTTTAGTTTTGTGTTTTTAAAGTCCTGAAAAGGCAATTTGAAATAAATTAATGGTCCGTTCGTCTAGGGGTTAGGACGCCAGGTTTTCATCCTGGTAACAGGGGTTCGATTCCCCTACGGACTACTTAAAAAAAATAATTAAAGCAATTTTGTAATGGCAAATCATAAGTCAGCATTGAAGAGGATTCGTAGCAATGAGACCAAGCGTCTTAGAAACCGCTACCAGCATAAAACTACCAGAAATGCAATTAAGAAGTTGAAGGAGTCTGGAAAGGAAGAAGCTGAAGCTTTGTTGCCTTCTGTTATCTCGATGGTAGATAAATTGGCGAAGAAAAATATTATACACGACAATAAAGCTGCGAACTTAAAATCGCAACTTACAAAGCACGTAGCCGCGCTTTAATAAGAATTACAGTGTTCAATTATAAAAAAAATGCTTCCTAAATTTTTAGGAAGCATTTTTTTATTGGTACCGCTAAAGGGTATAATAACCCGAGATAGTTTACTGCCTAAAATACTGAAAGCCCGGTTAAGGTAGTTAAGCGTTCCAAAGCTTTCATTCCTAATTCAGAATTTCCTTTTTCATTTAGAATAGGGCTCCAAACAGCAACCGAATACTGGTCTGGGTGTATAGCTACAATACCACCACCAACACCACTTTTTCCAGGTAGTCCAACTTCAAAACTAAACTCTCCGGCTTCATCGTAAAAGCCACAGGTTTGCATTAAAGAATTAATCCTTTTAACTGTAGTAGGGGTTAAAATTTCTTCTTGGGTACCTAAAATTTTTCCTTTGTTGGCAAAAATCATAAAAGCCTGAGATAACTGTTTACAAGACATGGCCAAAGAACATAGGTGAAAATAAAAATCAACTATGGGCTCTACCTCACATTTAATGTTGCCAAGTGCTTTCATATAATTTACCAGGGCAACATTCCTATAGCCGGTAGATCTTTCTGATGCTGCAATATTATGGTCAAAGTTAATGCTGTCGTCATTTGTAATCTTTCGAACAAAATCTAGTAATTCTTGTTTGGGATCCTCCAGTTGATCTACTAAAATATCTGAAATTACCAGCGCACCGGCATTAATAAACGGATTTCGGGGAACACCGCTTTCATATTCCAGCTGACTAAGGGAATTAAACGGATCTCCAGAAGGTTCTACATCTACCCTGTCCCAAAGATCTTCGCCCATAAGCCGCATGGCCATAGAAAGACTAAAAACCTTTGCGATACTCTGAATGGAAAAAAGCTCTTCACTATCTCCAAAACTATAATGTTGACAATCTCCGCAATACACATGCATACCAAATTTCCTTGGGTCTATCTTGGCAAGTTCCGGGATGTAAGACGCCACTTTACCGGAAACATCCCGGTAACTTAATTCATTATTAATGGTCTCTAATATTTTGGGATAATCCATAACTAATTTAATTCGCTTAGGTCGCTGTTTGTTTCTATTTCGTAAGGTACTTTTTCTGTCTTAAAAATACGGGCACTTAACCTACCTTTTAACTCAATTTTATTATCTGAAACCAGTAACCAACTACCTTCTCTTAACCCAATTACAGGCTGTGTATTTATCTTGTGAAACTCTTTAATTCTTGTTTCACGTGTTTCACCTTTGTGTGTAGAGTTTTTATCTGGGTCTAAGTAGTGCGGATTAATATTAAAAGGTACTATGCCCAAAGTTTTAAAACTTGGTGGGTAAACTATAGGCATATCGTTAGTGGTTTGCATTGTTAGCCCGGCGATATTTGTACCCGCACTGGTTCCCATATAAGCCGCACCATTTTGAACACTTTCTTTTAATGGCTGCATTAATTTGTGGCGGTAAAGTTCTGAAACCAGTAAAAACGTGTTACCGCCACCAGTAAAAATGCCTTTAGCATTAAGGATGGTTTCCTGCATATTTGTAAATTCATGAATTCCACGTAATTTAATTCCTGCTTTTTTAAAAGCTTTGGCCGCTAGTTGGGTGTATTCGTCATGAGATACTCCCCCGGGCCTGGCAAATGGGATAAAAATTACTTCTTCTACTTCTTTAAAAAATAGTTTTATTTCTGGAATTAGGTATTCCAGGTATTCCTCATTGTGTAAGGTAGAGGTACTTGCTAATAATGCTTTACTCATTGTTTAAGCTGTTTTTAGATGCTAGTATAGGATTTACAAGGTTTAAAATTAGATTAATTAGGGTTTTTAACAAAAGTTTACAAGCAGGTTTGCTGGTTTTAAGAAGTAAGAATTGTTACTTTATTAACAGGAAATTTACCACTATGATAAAGAATGCGTTTTATATTGCTTTTATTTTGTTTAATTGTGTCTTGTTTGCGCAAGATCAGGACAGAATTGTGATTAACGGGAAAATTATTGTTCCTGAAAATGATTCTCCCGAGGGAATGACTATTTTTAATCAAAGCACCTCCCGTGGAACCATAGCAAACTCTAATGGCGAGTTTAAATTACAGGTAGCTTTACAGGATACCGTTGTGTTTTCTGCCATACAATTTAAAAGCTTTAAAGTAGTGGTAGAGGAAGGGGTTATAAATTCGGGCGAAATGAATGTGTTTCTCACTGAAAATATAACCGAATTGCCCGAAATACGCTTGTCTAATAACGAACTCTCTGGAGATATTAGGGTAGATGTAGCTCGAATAGAAGTCGAAGATCCCGATGTACCCCAGTATTCTGCAGCCGATTTGGAAGCTATGAATGTTAGAAGACAGCCCGATTCCTTAATGGGGCCGGGAAGAAACGATGCACTGGCAGCCAGTAATACCCGACTGGTAAACGGACTTAACTTTGTGAATGTTTTTAAATTGCTTGTTGGTGCCGAAGTAGAGAACAATCCGTTTACGAAACGCGAGTTAGATGAGAAATTACGCGATCTATATGATGATGAGTTTTTTAAGGCCAATCTAAATATTGAACGGGACAGGATTAATGATTTTATCTACTATGTTACCGATCACGGATTGGATCAGGAATTATTGGAGGATGGGAATGAACTTAACCTCATTGAATTTTTAATAAAAAAAAGTGAAGAATATAAGGCTTTTCACGCACGTGATTAACTTTTAATAACCGCATCAATCAATAAAAACTTATCATCAACATCAACAAATGAAATATCTTTTACCAATCTTAAGCTTTTGCTGCATTTTTACCGTAGGTGCGCAGGAAACCACACTTGTTACCGGTAAATTAAAGCCGATAGTATTGAAGCGCCCATTCATATTATAAATGTAACCCTGGAAAAAGGAACGCTGAGCGATAAATCAGGGAATTTTACCATTGAAGCTAAAGAAAAGGATTTACTGCTTTTTTCTTCAGTACAATTTCAGCAAAAAGAAGTTGTGATTACTTCTCAAATACTAAATCAAAAAACTTTAAAAGTTGAACTATTACCGGCACTAACCGAGTTAGAACAGGTAAGGCTTCATAATTTAAGCGGAAATCTTAAACAGGATATTGCCAATATTGAAGTTATTGATATGCCTATTATTAAAGTACCACCGGCCCCACGCAGCCTAAAACCCAGAGGAACCCCAAATGCAGCTTTTAATGCCAGCCAAGCTCAGGCACCGGGTGGAGCTAATATTTTAGGCCTGGTGGGTTTAGTTATTGGGAAGCCTAATTTTGGTTCGTTGGGCAAATCTGTGGCTCCCCAAAAAAAGGGAGAAAGAGAAATAGTGAACAGTTTACGTCATAGGTTTGATGATTACTTTTTTACCAATCATTTGAAAATTGATGCCGAACATATCATGATTTTCCTCACCTATGTTTTTGATAATGGTTTTCGGGAAAACTTACTAAAAGAAGAACACGCTCTGGAACTGGTAGTGTTTTTAGAGAATAAAAGCGAAGCTTATCGCAAATTTATTGCTGATTAAATGAGAAAAAGCTTTTTTCTTATTCCTCTACTGTTTGCTTCTTCTCAATTATTTTCTCAGGAAAGAATAATTTTAAAAGGAAAGATCCTGGCCGATTCTATTGAAGCGCCCATTCATATTATAAATGTTAAAGCAGAAAAAGGAATAGTTACCGATGCAAATGCTGTGTTTGCAATAGAGGTGAAGGAGCAGGATCTTTTATTGTTTTCTTCAGTGCAATTTCAAAAAAAAGAAATATTGGTTACTCCAGAAATTTTAGAATCCGGAGTTTTGGAAGTCGAATTGAAAAAAGAGCTTACCGAATTAGAGGAGGTGAGGTTACATGAATTTAGTGGAAATCTCTCTAAAGATATTGAAGGCATTGAAACTTTTGACCCAAGAATTATTGGTTTTGTACTTTCAGATAAAGAACCTCTAATTATAGAAGAGCGAAAACTCTTTGCAATTACCAGGCCTGATGATCCTGTGGGAACACTCTACGGAATTATTTCAGGCCAAAAGAAAATGTATGAAAAAGCTATTAAAAACTCTAAGTTAAGCGCCCTTGTTTCTAAAGCCAGGGAATTGATGCCAGATGAATTTTATACTGAAACCCTTAAATTAAAGGAAATCAAAATCATGGATTTTCTCTACTACTGCAGCCAAAAACCAAATTTTAAGGAATTAGTCAACAAAAATGATCCATTAATTTTAATGGAATTCGTTAAAGGAATGATCTTTGAATATAATGAATTTACCCAGGATTAATTTAATAATTCTATTGGCGAATCTGCTAATTTTCAGTGAAGGCTTTTCGCAGGAGAAAGAGATATTATCCGGTCAAATTATTACTGAAGAACCTCTAAATTCACCGGTGCACATCATAAATATTAGTCGAAAAAAAGGAGGGATAAGTGAACTTTCAGGGCGTTTTTCAGTAGAAGTCAGTGTAGGCGATACTTTAGTCTTTTCTTCGGTTCAATATAAAAAGGAAAGGATTGTAGTAAGTCTTGAAAAACTTCAGCAAAACAATTTCACCATTAAACTCGTCGAAGATCTTACTGAATTAGAGGAAGTGAAACTTCATAAGCTCTCGGGAAACCTGGCCAAAGATATTTCAGGAATTGAAACCTTTAATAAGTTCGATTTAAATGCGCCTATGGCGAGGAAGCCGCCGCCGTCTCAGGTAGATAGGCAATTATTCACCGCTACTACTGGGGCGGGAGGATCTAGACTTAGTGTTTTAGGTGTGTTAACCGGAACAATTGCATTAGACCCTATTATAAATGGTATTAGTGGTAGAACAGCTCATCTAAAGGCGCGAAAAGAAAAATATGAATTCAGGTCCGTGGTTGAAAAAGCAGTGTATCTTATTTCTGAAGAAACCTTTATAACCGACTTTAAAATTCCGGAAAGTGAAATAATGAATTTTGCGTATTATTGTGCCGAGAATTATGATCTAAAGGTTCTACTAAATAATCCTCTAGAACTATACGAGTTTTTTCAATCTAAAGCTGCAGAATATAAGGCACTGAAGGTTTTGGATTGAAATTTGCAACCTAACTGGAAAAAATAATGAGAAAAATAAGCCTAATTTTGGCCAGCTTTTTTTTGCTTTCAGGTTTCAAATCTGGGGCCCATGAGTTTTATCTAAGCGTTACCGAGATTGAATATAATAGGCAACAGCAAAGCCTTCAAATTATTACCCGGGTTTTTATAGACGATTTTCAGAATGTTTTAAACCAACGCTATGGCGCAAAGCTTCAGCTTTCAGAAGAAGCAGAAGAAGGTGCAATTGCCGGGAATATTTCAAAATATCTTCAGCAAAAATTAAAGCTTCGGGTACATGGCGAAGAACTTCAGCTAAATTATTTGGGAAAAGAATACGATGCCGATCAATTGATACTATATATTGAAGTTGAAAATGTTACTCCTTTCAATAATATTGAAGTAACCAATAGCATATTAACAGATTTATTTGATGAACAAAAAAATATAGTACACGTAAAAGTGAACGATAAAACTAAAAGTTTACTGCTTATGCGACAGCAAGAAACTGAAAAACTTAGTTTTCCTTAAATTACCGCAAAAGCCTAGAAATTATTTTTACTTTTAAAAATCCTTAAAACAAACCAAGCATTAATGAATAATATACGATTATTAAGTTTCGCATTTATAATACTTTTTGTGAGCGGTATACAGGCTCAAGACTCGGGAGAAAGAGAGCAACAAGCCAAACAGGAAGGTCACGAAAATAATAACAAGTTTAAACAACTGCATGAAACTTTTGCAACTCCCAATCAATACAGGACCGGTGCGGGTGCTCCCGGAGAAGCTTACTATCAAAACCAGGCCGACTATAAAATGGAGATTGTTTTAGACGATAAAAATACGCGTTTAGATGGAGAGGCTCAGGTGACATATTATAACAACTCACCCGATAAATTAGAATATTTATGGGTGCAATTAGACCAAAATATAAGAAAAAAAGAAGCTCCAGGCTTAGAACGTAATCCCAGAGTAATGCGACCTGTGACTACACCCCAGGGCTTTGTAAGTGAATATATGCAGGAGTCTTTTGACGGTGGTTTTAACATCACCGACTTAAGTCAGGATGGAGATAAATTGAAGTTTACCATCAATCAAACCATGTTGAGGATAAACCTGGAAGAGCCCCTGAAACCGGGTGAATCTTTTGAATTTGATATAAAATGGTGGTATAAGATCAATAAACATACAACAGACGGTGCTAGAAGTGGGTATGAACATTTCCCTAAAGATGGAAACAATGCTTATGTAATTGCACAATTCTTTCCAAGAATGGCGGTCTATAACGATGTGGAAGGCTGGCAAAATATGCAGTTTTGGGGAGATGGGGAGTTTGCTCTTCCTTTTGGAGATTACGAAGTAAATATTACAGTTCCTGCAGATCATATTATGGAAGCTACAGGAGAACTTCAAAACCGCGAGGAAGTATATACCAAAGAGATGATGCGCCGTTATAAGCAGGCAAAAAAATCTTACGATAAACCTGTGATTGTTAGAACTCAGGAAGAAGCTGTAGAGGCTGAAAAATCTTTTTCCACTAAAACCAAAACTTGGAAATATAAAGCCGAAATGGTTAGGGATTTTGCATTTTCTACCTCTAGAAAATTTATTCTGGATATGATGGCTACCGATGTACTTGGCAAAGATGTGATGGCCGTTTCTTTATACCCTAAAGAGGGCAATCCATTATGGGGAAAATGGTCTACCAGGGTTGTAGCAAGTACGCTTACTTCTTATTCTAAACAAACATTTCAATATCCTTACCATAAGGCTGTTTCGGTTCACGCAAAAAACCAGGGAATGGAATACCCTATGATTTGCTGGAATTACGGGCGCCCAAATGAAGATGGAAATTATTCTGATAGGACTAAATTTGGGATGATAAGTGTAATAATTCACGAAATTGGCCATAACTTTTTTCCCATGATTGTAAATAGTGATGAGCGCCAATGGGGGTGGATGGACGAAGGTTTAAATACGTTTAGTCAATTTTTGGCAGAACAGGAGTTTGGCAAAAAATACCCTGAAGCTATTGGTTCACTAGAGCAGTATCCCTCCAGAAGAGGAATCCCTTCTAAGATTGTACCTTATATGAGAGGTAATCAGAAATATATTGCACCTATTATGAGCAACCCCGAAAATGTATATCAGTTAGGGAATAATGCCTACGGAAAACCGGCAACTGCTTTAAATATTTTAAGGGAAACTGTGATGGGGCACGAGCTTTTTGATTATGCCTACAAAACATTTGCCCAGCGATGGATGTTTAAGCATCCAACTCCCGAAGACTTTTTCAGAACTATGGAAGATGCTTCAGCCGTAGATTTAGATTGGTTTTGGAGAGGTTGGTTCTATACTACGCACAATGTAGATATGGGAATTAAGGAAGTTCAAAAACTTTATGTAACCGATAAGGCTACTAAAGAAGGAAAAGAATTTTTGGAGCAGTATGGAGCCGATCCCGAAGAGATAGAGGCCATTTACGTAGTTAGTGAGGATAGCGAGGAATTTGATGAAAATTTAAAAGGAAAATCTGTTTTGGAGAATTCTCCAACCCTAAATGAATTTGTAATGGATAATTTCTCTGAGTCGGAAAGAGCAGGTTTAAAAAATCCAAAATATTTCTACCAGGTTACTTTTGAAAAGCCGGGCGGAATTCCGATGCCATTAATTGTTGAATTTACCTATGCCGATGGTTCTTCCACGCTAAAAAAATATCCGGCTCAGTTATGGAGAATGAACGATGAGGTAGCAACAAAAGCCATTGCTGCCGATAAAGAAATTATTAAAATTGTAGTAGATCCCGAGCTTGAAACGGCCGATGTTGACATAAGTAACAATACCTGGCCAAAAGAAGAAACCACAAATAAGTTCGAGAAATTCAAAGAGAATCTGGTAAACTAAAACATTTTTAGGCCGACTTTAACGAGTCGGCTTTTTTTATGCTTAAATTTGTCGTTATATTTGTTAAGCTATGAATATGATACCTCTTTTTATTAGTGGAGCCGAAATTGCTTTTATCCTTTTTATTTTAGTAATGGTATTCGGCGCCGATAAAATTCCTGATATAGCCCGGGGAATGGGTAAAGGAATGAAAATGCTTCGTAATGCCTCTAACGACATTAAAACTGAAATTCAAAAAAGTGCCGATAAGCAAGGTATCAATACCGACATTACTAACGATGTAAAAGGTGAAATAGATAAGGTGAAAGAAGATATAGATGAAATAACCGGTTCGGTTAAACGTAGGTTTTAATTACTAATGTTAGAGCAGCTAGAACAATGGGATAGGGAGCTGTTTATCTACCTTAACGGCCTTGGAATCGAATCTTACGATAATTTTTGGATTACCGTTACTACAATCCAAAACTGGATCCCACTATATATTGCTTTTTTTGTGCTTTATTTTGTAGCTTTTCATTGGAAAAAAGCGCTTTTCACCAGCCTTTTTACGTTGGCTACAGCACTTTCTACTTATGGTTTTACCAATCTTGTAAAAAATTTCTTTCTTAGGCTTCGGCCCAACAATGAGCCGGAAATTGCAGATATTATTAGAATTTTACAAACTCCGGATAATTACAGTTTTTTCTCCGGCCATTCTGCGGTTTCTACTGCTGCAGCCCTGTTTCTAATACTGGCATTAAAAGATAAATACCCCTGGATTTGGGTAGTGCTTATCTGGCCACTATTGTTTATGCTAAGCCGAATTTATGTAGGGGTTCATTACCCGGGAGACGTACTTGTTGGTGCGGCGGTAGGAGTAATATTTGCCCTGGTGTTTTTTATGCTTTACCAGCGCTCCGGAAAACGTTTTATTTAAGTCGGCTTAAGGTTAACCCGTCCCGAATCGGTAAAATAACTGTTTCTATGCGTTCATCTTCGGCAAGCATCTTATTGTACTTTAAAAGTGCACGGGTAGATTCGTCATCGGCTTTTAACGGCTTTACAACTTTGCCACTCCACAATACATTATCTGATAAAATAACGCCCCCTGGATTCATTTTGTCTATTATTAAGTCAAAATAGGCAGGGTAATTAGGTTTGTCGGCATCAATAAAAACAAGGTCAAATGTTGAATTGATTTCAGGAATTACTTCCCTCGCATCTCCTATATATTGCCTAATATTATTTTTGAAGTTTGAAGCCTCAAAATATTTTTGCTGAAAATCGTATAATTCCTCGTTGATGTCTATGGTGTGTAACATCCCATCTTTAGGCAGGCCTTCTGCTAAACATAAGGCCGAGTAGCCGGTATAGGTTCCTATTTCCAGAATAGTTTTTGGCGCTATTATTTTTGAAATTAAGCTTAGAATTCTACCCTGGTAATTTCCGCTTAGCATCCTGGGTTGCAAAACTTTTTGATTGGTTTCCCGGTTTAGTTTTGCTAAAAAATCAGGTTCTTTAGCTGAATGTTCTAAAATATAATCGTCTATAGCTTCGGGTAGAAAATGCATGGGAATTCTAATTTTTTTCAAATTTAGAGAATTTAATGTTTTTAATATGAAAGCTTTCAAGACAAATACTAATTAGCTTTTACTCCTTAATTAACTTTTAACTCCATGAGGCTTGTTAGGAGATAATTTGCTTCAGGCATTTCTGCCAATAAATTGTATTTTTACTTAAAACTAAAACCACACATGCAATTTCAAAATACTCTAGAATATGCCCGGGAATTGGATTCCCAGGACAAACTATCATCATATCGCGACCAGTTTATTT
The DNA here is from genome assembly GCF_016236975.1 of Salegentibacter maritimus. Taxonomy (NCBI): domain Bacteria; kingdom Pseudomonadati; phylum Bacteroidota; class Flavobacteriia; order Flavobacteriales; family Flavobacteriaceae; genus Salegentibacter; species Salegentibacter maritimus. The sequence goes on along the minus strand of NZ_JAEHNY010000006.1, from coordinate 135,822 downwards.
TTCCGCAGCATGAAGGGAAAAATGTGATTTATTTTACCGGAAATTCGCTTGGTCTTCAACCTAAATCAGCTAAAAAATATGTGGATGAGATTATGACCGATTGGGCCAATCTCGCCGTAGAAGGTCATTTTTATGCCGAAAAACCCTGGTGGGATTATCACGAGCGTTTTTCAAAGAAGCTGGCTAAAGTAGTAGGTGCGAAACCTGCTGAGGTTACAGTTATGAACACCCTTACGGTTAATTTACATTTGTTGATGGTGTCTTTTTACAGGCCAAAAGGAAAACGTTACAAGATTATTTGTGAAGAAAAAGCTTTTCCCAGCGATCAATATATGATTTCCAGTCAGGTTCGTTTTCATGGATATGATCCCAGGGATGCTATTGTTGAAATTAAAAGGCGTGAAGGGGAAAATAACTTTAGAACCGAAGATATTCTTTCTAAAATAAATGAAGTAGGAGAGGAGTGTGCTTTGGTGCTTATAGGAGGCGTAAACTATTATACAGGGCAGGTATTGGAAATGGAAAGCATAACCAAAGCAGGACATAAAGTAGGTGCTTTTGTGGGCTGGGATCTTGCTCATGCTGCCGGTAATATAGAATTAAAATTAAGCGATTGGGAGGTGGATTTTGCCGCCTGGTGTAGTTATAAATATATGAATAGCGGTCCCGGGAATGCTTCCGGTTGTTTTATTAATGAAAAATATCATAACCAAAAAGATATTCCTCGTTTTGAAGGTTGGTGGGGCCATAGCAAAGAACGTAGATTCTTAATGGAACCTGAATTTCAACCCGAACCCGGAGCAGATGCCTGGCAAATCTCTAATGCTCCTGTCCTGGCCCTTGCGCCTTATTTAGCTTCGCTTGAAATGTTTGATGAGGTAGGAATGCCGGCATTAATAGAAAAAAGAAATAAGATCGTGGCCTACCTCGAGTTTGTTTTACACGAAATTGATAAAGAAGTTGAGAGCACTTTTGAAATTATTACACCTCCAAATCAGGAAGAGCGAGGTACACAACTTTCGGTGTTTTTACACGGAGAAGGCAGGGAATTATTCAATTATTTAATGAAAAACGGCGTAATTCCCGACTGGCGGGAACCCAATGTAATTCGTCTGGCCCCGGCACCTTTCTATTGCTCTTTCGAAGATATGTACCAATTTGGTCAAATTCTTAAAAAGGGAATTTTAGAGAAATCTAAATAAATTAAGATGAAAAAGATACTTGTATTTTGTTTTTTGATAATTTCCGTATTCGGATTTTCCCAAAATCCTGAAACTGATCTAAAACTTCAAAAGAAATTAGAAACACTTATCGAAAATTTCAATGGAGATGCAGGCGTATATGTGAAAAACCTGAAAACCGGAAAAGAAGTTGGGATAAATGCCGACACTATTTTCCCAACAGCAAGTATCGTGAAAGTTCCTATTCTTATAAAGATTTTTGATAAAATTGAAAAAGGAGATTTACATTACAACGATAGCCTGGTGTATTCGAAAGACCGTATTTACGGAGGTTCGGGGTTAATGCAGTTTTATAAAGATAGTACCCGAACAGACTTAAGGACCCTGGTGGCATTAATGATTAGCTATAGCGATAATGTCACTTCCTTATGGAATCAGGAACTTGCCGGTGGCGGGAAAGCCATCAATAAATTAATGGAAGAGCTTAACCTGGAACATACGCGCGTAAACTCACGAACAAAAGGTCGTGATGAAGATTGGGAAAAATATGGTTGGGGACAAACCACGCCCAGGGAAATGGCTTCTATTTTAGAGCAAATTAGAGAGCGCAAATTAATAAGTGCTGCAGCCAGTGACGAAATGTATAGGCTGCTGGGTAATTCTTTCTATCAGGATTATGCTTTGTCCCAGGTGCCGCCTTATGTGCAGGCTGCGGCAAAACAGGGTATGGTAAATAAATCACGTTCAGAGCTTTTTATGGTAAATGCCCCTTCGGGAGATTATGTATGTTATATTGCCACAAAAAATAATGAGGACGAATCCTGGGGCGATACGAATGAAGCCTGGGAATTACAAAGGCAAGTTTCAGCCTTGCTTTGGAATTATTTTGAGCCCGGTTCTAATTGGAAACCGGCCAAAGGGGCTCGGGAGTTGCTTAGGGGTTTAAATTATTAATGCTAGATTTCAATAAAAAAGCCACGAATTCAATATTTTTTACTGAATTCGTGGCTTTAAATTTTTTGGGAATTTACCCGATAATCTAGCTTTAATGCCGCGTTCGTTGGTTTTTTACGAGGTAAATTACGATTACCTTACTTCAATTCCGGTAAAGAATAATTCAAAACTTCCATCGGGAGATTTATGGGATTTAGCAATTTTTAAGCCCTGAAAATCTTCAAAATCTTCCCAGGTCGTAGGCATTTCTCTTTTTCCGTCAGCCGATTTGTAAATCCATTCCTCTAAAAGAAGATCGTCGTTATAATATACCACGTAGGTATCCCCCGGAGTATAGCCGCCTTCATTCTTATAGGAAACTTCTAAATAGTTCATCTCCTTTTTGCTAATGGGAGCAGTACCGGTTTTTTCTTCTGAAATAGTAGCATCACTCCATACCATTTGATATGGGAATAATAACCAGTAAGAATCATTTATAAACTTTTGATCTATATCCTTATCGTCTTCAGAAATATTGTTGGTTTTGGTATAAGTTTGGCTTATATCACCCTGGGTTAGTCTAATCTCATTGGTTTTTGGCTTCCAGGTCCACGCACGGCTGGTTCTTAGGGAATCCTGAACCTTTACGTTAAATGTGAAACGAATTTCTTCAACAGCATCAAAATTATTTAATCCGTGAGCCACAGCAATTTGCTCTTCAATGCTTTTCTGGGCTTCTTCTGTAGTTTCCTGCCCAATTTTAGTTTCTTTGTTGTTCTTGCAAGCAGTTAAGCCAATAACAAGTAAGCTAATAAAGATTAGTTTTTTCATAATGATTTATTTCGCATAAAGGTACAAAAACTGCTTTTAAAATAGGAGTCATGGGCCTTCTACGCAAGTTTTATAAAAGATATTTGAAATAAAATGAGTCTGGATATTTTTGTTTTAGCAGAAGAATATAGAGAATTAAAAAAAAATTACAGAGTTTGGTGAAAAAAGCCTGTTTTACTGTCTGTATATAGAATTATTGTGTTTTTAGAGGAAAAATAAAAATAAAAGAGGCTGTCTGAAAAGTGGTTCTTCGTCTGAAACGAGTTCAGGACGAGAGTTAATAACTTTTCAGGCATCCTCTTATGATTCGATTGTATTACTAAATTAAAGTCGGCGTCCTGTTAATAATCTATATAAAATTAGAATTACAGCCAGAACAATTAGTATATGGATGATGCTTCCTAAATCTGGAAAAGCAAAATAGCCAACAAGCCATCCTATAACTAGTAATACTACAATAAGCCAAATTAAATCTCTCATATTGGTTGGTTTTTAGTAGCTAAGCTACATTGGTTAATTGTTTCTAACGAATTTATAGAATAACTTATTTGGAGCGATATTTTTTAACTAGTGTTTAACTTGAATGTTAAAATTTTTCAGGATTATTTATTATATCGTTTGCCCGGTCTTTTATTGTAACTATTTCATCTCCCGACTTTTTATCAAGCATAGAAAGCATCATGGCCATTCTGCGGTTTCCCTTGAAGAATTCACGTTTTTCAGCTAAAAAATTCCAGTATAAAGTATTAAAAGGGCAGGAATTCTCACCGGTTTTCTTTTTGACATCATAAGCACAGGCTTTACAATAGTTGCTCATTTTATGAATATAAGAACCACTGGAAACATAGGGTTTGGTAGCTACAATTCCACCATCGGCAAACTGGCTCATACCCCGGGTATTGGTTATTTCTACCCATTCTATGGCATCTATATAAATACCCAGGTACCAGGCATCTACTGCGTTAGGATGGGTTTGTGTAAGTAGGGCATAATTACCGGTTATCATAAGGCGCTGAATGTGATGCGCGTAGGCATTGTCTAAACTTTGCTTTATACTGTGTTTTAGGCAATTCATTTTTGTATTTCCGGTCCAGTAAAATTCCGGTAGTTTATTTTGATTGTCTAACTTGTTGGTACGTCTATATCCCGGCATTTCTTTCCAGTATATGCCACGCATATATTCGCGCCAACCTAAAATTTGACGTACAAAACCTTCTACCTGTGAGATGTCTATTTCGTCTTTATGCTCTCTCCAATGCGCTATTGCTGCATCTATTACTTCTTTGGGATGCAGCATTTTGGTGTTAAGCGAAAACGATAACCTGGAGTGAAATAAATATGCCTGTTCACTATGTAGTGCATCCTGAAAATCGCCAAAATGAACCAATAAATTTTTACAGAAATAATTTAAAACCGAAAGTGAATCCTCCCGGCTTGTTGGCCAATTGAATTTTTCTACATCAATGTTTCCAAAAGTTTTAATACCAGATTTTTCTATTTCTTTGAGTATTTCTGAAACATCTTTTCTAAATCCGCGTTCGTGGGGAATTTCGGGCTTGCCGGTCCATTTTTTACGATTAGATTTATCAAAATTCCATTTGCCGCCTTCCGGGTCTTTTTCCGTAAGCATGAGCACATCGTATTTTTTACGCATATCGCGGTAAAAATATTCCATGATCATATTTTTTTTACCCTTATAAAAATTAGTAAGATCTTCTCTAGAGGTTAAAAAATGTTCGGTGTCGTAGACCTCGGTTTCAATTTTTAAGTCATTGCAGAAGTCTTTTAATTGAACGTCAAGACGATATTCATCGGGAAGCTGATATTCAAATTTTTCAATCTTATATTCTGAAATTAGCTGCTTTAGATTTTCGGGTAAAGTTTGTTTATTTTTTTTATCGCTGATTTTTAAATAGATTACCTGATGCCCACGCTCCTTTAAATACTCGGCGAAATTACGCATGGCACTAAAAAAACCAACCACTTTTTGGATATGATGCATCACATAGTCGGTTTCCTGGCGCATTTCCATAAGCACATAGAGTGTGTTTTTTTCTTGCTCTTTAAACCAGGTGTGTTTATGGTTAAGCTGATCGCCTAAAATTAATCTTAGTTTAGTTATTTTTTCAGCCATAATTCTTGAAATTTTTTATCAGGGTCATAACGTTCGGCCTGGCGTTTTATATTAAATTTACGATCCCGCGGATCGTTGCCAACTCCGCTGTTGTACATCCAGTTCCCCCAATTGCTGTGTACATCGTAATCTATAAGCAAGCTTTCAAAATATGCTGCGCCAATTCGCCAATCCTGTTTTAGTTCTTTTGCCCAAAAACTGGCAACATTTTGCCTACCACGATTGCTCATAAATCCTGTAGCGGCCAGTTCTTTCATATTCGCGTTTATAAATGCTTCTTTAGTTTCTCCATAAACCCAGCGCTGTAGAGTTTGTTTATCTTTATTCCATCTTAATTCTTTTTCTAAAATCCCATCAATTTTGAAGATTTTATTCGCGTGTTTTAATGAAATAAACTTAAAGTAATCGCGCCAAATTAGCTCAAAAATAAGCCAGTAGGTATCCTGGTTTTTAGTGATATCTTTTTCGAATTTTTTTACCGCCCAATAAATTTGTTTGGGCGAAATACTACCATTTGCAAGCCAGGCCGAAAGTTTTGAACTATAAGCTTCACCAATTAAACCGTTTCTGGTTTGTTTGTATTTAGCCAGGTTTTTAGTTTCCCAAAAATAGTGTTGTATTCTTTCTTTTGCTTGATCTTCGCCACCTTGAAACGGAAAAGCCGTCCTGGGATCCAGCTCAAATTCCTCAAATCCCAGCTCGTTTAAATCGGGTATTTTTGTAGGATTTTCGAGTTCGAAATTTTCCTTTGTTAAAGCTTTTGGCTTTGTAAGGTATTCCCTAACAGTAACTTGGGCTTCGCATTTTTTTCTGAACTCTGTAAAAACCTTTGGGATCTCAGTGAAGTTTGTATAGGGGATATCTGTGGGATGAAATAAAAACTGGTCGTAGAAAGCTTTAAATTCTAATTCTTTTACAACTTCTTTTTTTATTTTCTTGATTATACCCTGCTCTTCACTGGTCCATTCTTTTTGCAAATAAATGTTGGAAATTGCATATTTCTCAAAAAAAACCGGTAAAACTTTTTCCGGTTTTTCCCGGTAAACAAATAGTGGGATATTAAGCGCTGCCAGATGTTCTTTTAACTCCTTAATTGTTTCTATTAAAAATTTTGCCCTGAATTTCCCGGTTTTTTTGAATCCATATTCTGTAAAATCAAATTGCCTGGGATCAAAAAAATAAACGGCTATTACAGCCTCATTTTCTTTGCAGGCCTTGCTTAAGGCTACATTATCTGTAACACGTAAATTATTTTGAAACCAAACAAGTGCTGTACTCATTACTTATTTCTTCTACATTTTTCACTACAATATTTAACTGAAGCCCAATTTTTCTCCCACTTTTTACGCCACCTAAATGTTTTTTTGCAAACAGGACATATTTTTTCCGGCAAGTCAGATTTCTTTACCGATTTCATAAATCATTCTTCTTTGCTAAAAAATGATTTGATCTCCTGGTCGGGCCTGGCATAATGAAAACGGTCTAACAAGTGGGGAAGTGCATAGCCATCTAAACCGTTTATGGTTACCGTTTCGGCATCATCTAAGCGCAACCAGCCGTCTGGAGCTTGTATGCCTTCATCAAAATAAATATGTTCTATGCTGCCAATAAGCATTATGGTGTCATTTTCTTTGATGTAATATTCATTTATAAATTTACAGCCTAGTTTTACGGTAGATTGTTTTACATAAGGGGCGAAAAAACCGTCCAGGTACTCTTCTTCCAGCCCGGTTTTTTGAAATTCAGAGATTTCCTCGTCGTATTTCGCGGCTGTTTGGTGTGCTTTTTCTATCATATCTTTCTGAATATGATTCACCGTAAAATACTGACTTTCTTTAATGTTCTTGTAAGTGTTTCTAGGGACTTCTTTAGTTGGCCGGGTAATAAAGCCCAGTAAGGGAGGTTCGCTGCCAAGGTGCGTAACCGAACTAAATACAGCCACATTCACAATGTTTTTGCTAGATTTTGTTGCAATAAGATTGGCAGATTTATAACCGGTAACGCTATTAATAAGATTTAGGCGAAATATTTTTTCCATTTGCCTAATTTCTTCTGAAGTAATGTGTTGCATATAGTTGAAATAAAAAGGTGACTAAAACTTAAAATGTCTGTATGAAATATTTTTTCTTCCAAACAAATTTAAGTTTTAATCACCTGAAGGCTTTAATGATTAGCTTTTCTTTATAAATTGATTAGCCTTGATTTTCCAGTTTATTAATCCTCATTTCATATTCTTCCATCGCTTCCCGAACGGCATCAACATTATCTGAAGATTTTTGATGGGCTGCATTCATGGCTTTTTCCAATTCATCGTCGGGGTGTTGAAACAAATCTGTGATCACATGATTTATCTTGTCAATAATACTTTCCTGGCTATTTTTAATGTCTTCCAGTTTATTTAAGGTGGCTCTCATTTGTTCAAGTTTCGACTCATCCATAATTTTTGTTTTATAAGTTGAATATTAAATTTACTTTTTTATTCAACCAAATTTTAACCAATTAACCTGGTTTTAAGGACTTTTAATCTAAAATTATGAATTTTTAGGGCTACATATTAACCCTCATATTTAGGATAATCGGTGTAACCTTTTGCGCCGGGAGTGTAAAAAGTATCTTCGTCCCAGTCGGCAATAGGGGCATTTTTAGCAAAACGTAGGGGCAAATCGGGGTTGGAAATAAACAATTTTGCAAATGAAACCATATCGGCATTTCCTTCATCAATTACCTTGTTCCCCGATTCCTGATCAAAACCGGCATTAATCATTAAATTACCTTTATAAATAGGCCGGTAGTGTTTGGCAATATTTGGTTCCAGGTAGTTTATGTCGCTTACATCGGTAAAGGGTTCAGACAAATGTGTATAGGCCAAATCATAGGCATTTAATTTTTCGATGACATAATCGAAGGTGGGAATGGTTTCTTCTGTGGCTGTAATACCAAAAGCATTGTGTAGGGAAGGGTTTAACCGTACTCCAATTCTATTTTCGGGCCATATTTCACCAACTGCTTCCAGAACTTCAAAAAAGAAACGAGCTCTGTTTTGAATACTTCCGCCGTAATCATCGGTTCTAATGTTGGCGTTTTTATTAAAAAACTGGTGAATTAAATACCCATTTGATGAATGGATTTCCACCCCGTCAAACCCGGCATTTTTTGCATTTTCTGCTGCGTGTTTAAAATCCAGCACTGTTTGTTTTATATCTGCAATGCTCATTGCCTGGGGTTCTACGGTATCTTCAAAACCATCTGGAGTATAGGCCTGGCTGTTTGGGTTTATGGCGCTTGGAGCTAAAGGCTTTTCTCCATTGTGAAATTTGGGATGTGAAATTCTACCGCAATGCCATAGCTGTAAGAAAATTTTACCGTCATTTTCATGAACTGCCGTGGTAACTTTTTTCCAGGCCTCTACCTGGCCCTCGGTGTAGATTCCGGGAGTATTAATATATCCTACTGCCGCTTCAGAAATCTGTGAACCTTCGGTGATAATTAACCCGGCACCTGCCCGTTGTGAATAGTATTTGACGTGTAAATTGGTAGGTTCATTTTCCTTATTATCAGCGCGATTACGCGTCATTGGCGCCATAATTACTCGATTTTTTAATTCCAGATCTCCAATTTTAATTGGTTTCAGTAAAGCTTGATCTTTATTCATAATTACATGTTTTTAATAATAAATGTAAGGCAAGCATCACGTAAGTGCTGTTAATTAAATGGTAAATAGAAGTTTCTTAAAAAGGTTCCCCCTGTCTAAAGTCGGTAGAAATAAGTACTTTCGTAGTTTAAATCGCATTTTCCGAAAACTATAAAATTTAAAAAAGGAGATGCACAGTAGGCACTTTATGCAAACACCAAAAAAAATTGCCATTGTAGGCTCGGGACTGGTTGGATCTTTACTCGCTATTTATCTTAGAAAAGCCGGGCATGAGGTCCAGGTTTTTGATCGTAGAAAAGATGTTAGGAAAGTTGAATTTTCTGGCCGTTCAATTAACCTGGCCATGTCTAATCGTGGATGGAAGGCTTTAAGGGCAGTGGGGATTGAAGATGAAATAAAAAAGTTGGCTTTAGCATTAGATAAAAGGGCAATGCATGTGAATGATAGGCCACTTTATTACCAAAAATACGGCAAAGAGGAAGAAGCAATTTACTCTATTTCCAGAGGTGTTTTAAACCGAAAAATGATTAGCCTGGCCGAAGAAGCCGGGGCTAAGTTTAGGTTTGAAGAAAAAGTGTGGGATATAGCTATGGCTGAAGCTAAATTGTATACGGGAGAAAGTGAAAAAGGAGAGTGGAAAGAATATCAATTTGACTTGATTTTTGGTGCCGATGGCGCTTTTTCCAGGGTGAGGCATAAAATGCAAAGACAGAGCAGGTTTAACTATTCACAACACTTTATAGATGTAGGGTATAAAGAGCTAAGTATCGCAGCAAACGAAGATGGTACCCATAAATTAGATAAAGCCTCTTTTCATATTTGGCCTCGTGGTGAATTTATGCTAATTGCCATGCCCAATTTAGATGGTAGCTTTACCTGTACCTTGTTTATGCCTTTTGAGGGTGAAAATTCTTTTGATAGTATAAAAACAGAGCAAGATGCTGATTCGTTTTTTCAAAAGCATTTCCCTGATATTAACAATGAGATTGAGAACCTAAAACGGGATTTCTTTAAAAACCCTACCAGTAGTATGGTAACCGTTAAATGTTTTCCCTGGTCTTATTGGGAAAAAGTGACGTTGGTGGGTGATTCGGCGCATGCCATTGTTCCATTTTATGGGCAGGGGATGAATGCCGGATTCGAAGATATTTTGGTTTTAAGTGAAAAAATGAAGGAATTTGGCGATGATTGGGAAAGTATTTTTGAAGAATACCAAAAATCCAGAAAACCCAATGCTGATGCTATTGCAGAATTGAGCTATAGAAATTTTATAGAAATGAGCAGTAAAACAGCCGACCCCGATTTTTTACTTCGGAAGAAAATTGAGACCTGGTTCTCTAGTAAGCACCCAGATTCCTGGGTACCCTTATACTCCAGGGTTACTTTTTCTGATAAACCCTATGCCGAAGCTTTGGCTATTGGGGATTATCAGCGAAAAATTATGGATCGCGTTATGGAGCTTCCCAACATCGAAAAAAAGTGGAATTCTGCTGAGGTTGAAACTAAAATTCTGGAACTTTTAGAAAACAAATCGGCTTTCTTAGTCTAAATCTTCCTGAACATCAGCTAGAATATTCAGGCAGTCATAGACTTCAAGCATAGTTTCTTCATCTTCGGTTAACACCACTAACATATCATTGGCTTCAACCACCGTGTTTCCGTTTGGGGTAATAAACTGGTCGTCTCTGGAAATCATAGCAATGATTGCTTTTTTCGGGAATTTAAGGTCTACAATCCTTTTTCCTACCGAATGACTATGTTCCGGGATGTTTATTTCCCGTAGAAAAGATTTGGCATCATTGGCCATAAAAGCATCGACCGGCGATTTTTGCTTGGCTTTCATTGGGAGCGCAACATTAAGCCATTTTGCCACTATAGATAGAGTTGTTCCCTGAATTAATACCGAAGTAAGGGAAACGAAGAATACAATGTTAAAAATCATATCGGCTTTTTCAATCCCGGCAAGTAAAGGATAGGTAGCAAATACAATAGGGACAGCACCACGTAGGCCCACCCAGGAAATATACCAACGCCGGCGCATCTTCATTTTAAAGAAAATTAAGCTTAGAAACACCCCCAAAGGCCTTGCTATAAAAATAAGGAATACCGAGATAAAAATTCCCACGCCAATCACAGGAACTATATGCGATGGGTAAACCAATAAACCTAAGGTAAGGAAGAGTACAATTTGCATAAGCCAGGCAAGCCCATCAAACATGCGCATAATGGTCTTTTTATAAATAATGTTGTGATTCCCAAGGTACACACCACTTAAATAAACGGCTAGAAAGCCATTACCACCAAGGGCATCGGTAGCAGAAAATACTATAAACATTAAGGCTATGGCCAGTACAGGATAAAGTCCTTCAAAATCTAATTTAATCCTGTTAATTACTATTTTACTTAGTTTTCCAAAAATAAAACCAAGTAATGCGCCAATAAGAATTTGCTGTAGGAATAGTGGGATTATACTATAAATACTTTGATCCTGATTTACTACGAGGCCTAAAAATGCAATGGTAAGAAAATAGGCCATGGGGTCGTTACTACCGCTTTCTAACTCCAGCGTAGGTCTGAGATTAGATTTTAGGGCCAGGTTTTTTGATCTTAAAATTGAAAAGACGGCAGCAGCATCTGTTGAAGATACTATGGCGCCAAGTAATAAGCCCTCGTAAATAGTAAAGTCTGTAATAAACCATACAAACGCGCCTACGCTTACCGCTGTAAATAAAACACCAAGAATAGAAAGGGAAATTCCCTGCCACATTACCGGTTTTATAGTTTTCCAACTGGTGTCCAGGCCACCGGAGAATAAGATGAAATTTAGGGAAACAATACCTATAAATTGGGCTAGTTTAGGGTCGTTAAAGTAAATGCCCCCAATACCTTCAGATCCCGAAAGGATTCCAACAGCAAGAAAAAGCACCAGGGTCGGTACACCAAAACGATAGGAAGTTTTGCCTGCAAGAATGCTTATAAACAACAAAAGCGAACCTATTAAGAGAATGTTTTCTATAGTGATGCTCATGTGTTATTTATTGCTGCGCTACTTCAAAAAATTTTTAAAACCTAAGATTCGTCTGGCAGTTTTATCGCTTATACGATTGTAATAATTTAATCAGTTTTCAGCTATAAAAATAGATATTTCAACTTTTTCAACAAAGCTGATTTTTGGATTTAAAGGCAAAAAAATATACAAATTCTAATGTGCATTTTCTTTAAGAATCTCAGGGAATTTTTCCTTGAAGCGGTTTAACCTGGGAATAGAAACCTTTTGGATGTAAGGATTGTTAGGATTATTTTTTTCATAATTCTGATGATAATCTTCGGCTACCCAAAATTTCTGAAATGGTAAGATTTCTGCAGCAATTGGTTTTTTGTAATCTTTAGCTATTGCATTCTTTACTTCATTAATAATCTCTTTTTGTTGCTCGTTTTGAAAAAAGATTAAAGATCTGTATTGGGAACCTATATCGGGACCCTGCCCATTTACCTGGGTGGGATCCTGTGAGCCAAAATAAACTTCCACTAATGTTTTAAAGCTCACTACATTTGGATCGTAAATAACTTCTACGGCTTCAGCGTGGCCGGTTCTTCCTGTGTTGCTGGATTCGTAGGTTGGATTTTTGGTATGGCCACCTGCATATCCCGAGATGGCTTCTTTTACTCCTTCTACGCTTTCATAAATAGCTTCAACACACCAAAAGCATCCACTGGCAAAGTAGGCTTTTTCATAACCATTTTCGGAAGGAACCTCTATCGGGTCTGCATTGGCAATTTCTGGTTTGGTGACGGTTTTTTCCTGCGCATTATTTCCGCAAGAGATTAATAAGAATATGATTGTGGGTAAGAAAAATCGCTTCATTGCTCTATTTTTTATAAGTTCCTTCTAATGTTTTTTTGCCATAGATAGCATAATCTACGGCCAGTTCTCCATCTATAGAAAAACCTTTCCAATCTAATGTAAGCATACCGTTTTGTCCCTGGTTCAATACGGCAATAGGAATATTAGTGTCAAATTTATCCCAGGGAATGTCCTGATTGTTTTCCTGATTTAAGGCTTTTACGTAATAAAAGTTCACAACATCGCCAGCCTGATTGTATTTAGCTTCGATATAGAATTTATCTTCGGCCAAACATAACTCTATGCGATTATCTGTTTCAAATTTTAGGCAATAACAACTACAATTAGTTTCGTTGTTTTTTAAATATGTATTACCAGAAATAGCGGCACTTAAAGAACCTAAATTGTTCTTAGTATTACCTTCCGCCTTTTTTTGAATATCAACCCCGGCGCTTGTGTTTGTAGAATCAAACTTAGTAGTATTGTTTTCTTCTGTTTGGGTACCTGAATCACTGTTCTGACTGTTGTTCTTGCAGGATACCAGCATCAAGGCCAGGCAAAGTATGCTAATATAAAACTTCATGACTAAAAAGGTTTAGTTGATAATAAAGGTAGTTTTAAAAAAGAAAATATATGTGAAAAGCTTGTTAATCCATAGTATGTTTATTGTGGTTAAGGTATTTTTTATTTTGAAATGTTTGAAAGATGCAAATAATTTTATCGCAATTTAACAGGATTTAATAATTTTGTTTAATTTTATCGCTTTAATGTTAAAAAGCGATTTGAGAATTGATTTCAAATGAAACTCAAAAAGTATTTCTATAGAAATGCCATTATAAATAGGACTTAACAGCAAGCTTAGAAATTTTATAATTATTAATTAACCCCCCCCCCCAATCAAAATGAAAAATAGATTTACATTATTTTCAGGTATTTTAGTATTATTGATTAGTTTTCAGTCATGTACTGCAGAGTCAGAAGAAGCTACACCTAATGCCAGTGAACTCGAAGAAGAGCTCGCGCTAGAAAACAAAGGAGTTCTTAAGGTTGAAGCTATTACCTATATTTTTAAGGAAACTGGCGAAACTTCCAAATTTAATGATGAGCATAGAGATTTTAACTTTAAATTTATTGATGAATTGCCTTACAGCACTTCTACTACCAGTAAACATGCTATTGAAGGTTTAACTATAACTAACCCAAATACAGGGGAATATATGATATTTTCCAATTTCGAATCCATGAAAAACGGTTTTGATCAATTCGATATTGAATTGAGTACGGGACAGGTTTTAACTTCAGTATTATTTAAACCAGGAAAGGCTAATAACTCTTCAAATAAGTGGCATGACGGCTGGCCTATAGTAGAGGAGCCTTCGCCGGTAATAGGGGCAATGATAGAGCTTTCTCAACAAGTTTCTTTAAGTGAATGTGGTTCTACAGACGCTTGTGCTGAAGACGGAAACAATTCTACAATTAGCCTAACCAATGGCGACTCTTGGTTTGGTGGTATTGAAGACTGTTCTGTAGAGTGTGCAGAGTAACCAAATAGAATTTTAAAAAAAGAGGCTGTCTGAAAAGCTTTTAAAACCGTCATCTTGAATTTATTTCAAGATCTAAGGTGTTAGTAATTAAAAACATGTTAGAAGCTGAAACAAGTTCAGCTTGACGAGAATAGATTTTTCAGACAGCTTTTTTATTAGTACCCGGGTTGTCTCGAAATTAAAAAAAATATTTCCAACGAATGGCCTCATGGGCTTGCCCCGAGGTAGTTTACTTATGAAAATATAAAACCGCCTAAAAATTGATATTTTAGGCGGTTTTTATGTTTTAACCGGTGAGGCTTAATGTTTAGCTTTTGCTTGCTTTAATCTTAAGATTTAGCAAAAAGATTTTGCATTTTTTCCTGTTCTTCCTGGGCAAGTTCTTGATCTACAAGGATTCTACCACTATGTTCATCGGTAATAATCTTTTTTCTACCGGCAATCTCCATAATTACCTGCGGCGGAATAGTAAAATAAGAACCTCCAGAAGCACCTCTTTCAACCGGTACAATAGCAAGTCCGTTTTTAACATTAGCTCTTATTCTCTTATAAGCTTTCACCAGGCGTTCTTCGATATCCTTTTCGAGCTCAGCTGATTTCTTTATAAGTGCCTCTTCTTCTTTTTCTGTCTCGGCAAGAATTTCATTTAATTCACCTTTTTTATGCTCAAGGTGTTTTTTTCTTTCTTCCAAACGTCCTTTGGTTTGCTCAATTAACTCTTTTTTCTGTTCAATTTGAGCCCTGTATTCTTTAATGTGTTTTTCGGCAAGTTCTATTTCCAATTCCTGGAATTCAACTTCTTTGCTAAGCGCATTAAATTCACGGTTATTACGCACGTTTTTTTGTTGCTCAGCATATTTCTTCATGGTCGATTTAGACTCATCAATAAGGTTTTTCTTACTCTTAATGTCGTTCTCGATCACTTCAATATCGGCATCCATTTTTTCCAAACGCTTGCTCAATCCTGTTACTTCATCCTCCAAATCTTCTACCTCTAGTGGAAGCTCACCGCGTACGTTCCTTATTTCATCAATTCTGGAATCAACCAGCTGAAGGTCGTATAACGCTCTTAACTTGTCTTCTACAGTAACATCGTTCTTTTTTGCCATAGTTATATATACTTGATTGGATTGGTGTTTGTCTCTGCTAAAATAAGTGCAAAATTACTAATTTTTTTTGTAAGATAAGAATGTAATAAATCTTTTGTGAATTGCTCACTTTCATAATGGCCAATATCGGCTAAAATAAAGGTTTTATCGCCTTTGTAAAAATCATGGTATTTTAAGTCGGCAGTAAGATAGATGTCGGCTCCGGCACCTTTTGCATCATTAATGGCAAAGCTGCCACTACCACCCAAAACTGCCACTTTCTTGATTTGTGTATCTCCAAAATCCGAATGCCTTATGCAACCACAGTTAAATTGATTTTTAATTCTTTTTAAAAAGCTTGTAGGGCTTTCCGGGTTTTCCAGTTCACCTATCATTCCCATTCCTAAATGTTGATTTTCGTTATCAATTGTATTTATTTCATACGCTACTTCTTCATAAGGATGGCTTTTAAACAGGGCGGTAATCAAGGTGCTCTCCAAATGAGCCGGGTAGGTAACGCCTATTTGTGTTTCCTCCTCTAAATGTAGGTTTCCGCGGGAACCAATTACCGGGTTTGCCTGTTCGTTGGGTTTAAAACTACCTTCTCCTTTAACATTAAAACTGCAGTGGTCATAATTTCCTATACTTCCGCCACCGGCGTCAAAAAGGGCGTTTCTTACTTCTGCGGCTTGTTGGTTTGGAACAAAGGTGGTTAGTTTCTTTATACTGTTTTTACGCGGAATTAAAATTTGTCTATTTTTAAGCCCTATCTTTTCGCATATCATATCGTTTACCCCTTTGTATTGATTGTCTAGAGCGGTATGAATTGCATAAATCGCTATATCGTTTTTAATTGCTTTAATAATCGTTTTTTGCACATAGTCTTTACCGGTTAGCTTTTTTATACCCGAAAAAATTATGGGATGAAAACTAATAATGAGATTGCAATTTTTATCGATAGCTTCATCTACAACACTTTCCAGACTGTCTAAGGTAATAAGTGCTCCGGTAACTTTTGCGTTATTATTACCCACCAAAAGGCCAACATTATCAAAATCTTCGGCATAAGCCGGCGGGGCAAATTCTTCAATTATAGCTATAACTTCTTTTACAAGCATTTGTTTTTAGTTTTTATAAACTTAGGAGGTTGGTTTTTATTAATTTCGTGATAATTTTTAATTCAGCTAAGTCCAAATATAATTATTATAGTCTGCCCTGTATGAAGATTTTACGAAAAATGCTGATTCCTTTTGCGTTATTATATGGTTTTATAACCTGGAGTAGAAATTTGCTTTATAACGCCAAAATACTCGATTCTAGATCTTATGATTTTCCGGTGATATGTGTAGGGAACCTAAATGCGGGGGGCACGGGCAAATCGCCAATGATAGAGTTTTTACTGAAGTTTCTTTTGCCAAACTATAAAGTTGCTACTTTAAGCAGGGGGTATAGGAGAAGTACTTCGGGCTATAAGTTGTTAAGTGGAGAAGAGCCGGCAACAGAGGTGGGAGATGAGCCTTTACAATTTAAAAGAAAGTTTAATAAAGCTATGATTGCGGTAGACGCCAACCGGCAAAATGGAATTTCAAATCTTAGAAAACAAAATGCAGAAATTATTTTATTGGATGATGCTTTTCAACATAGAAAAGTAAAGGCTGGACTGAATATTTTACTCACTGCTTACAATGATTTATATGTTGATGATGTTATGTTGCCAACGGGGAATTTAAGAGAGCCAACAGTAGGAGCAGAACGTGCTAAAATAATTGTGGTTACTAAATGCCCGCGAAAGCTTACACATAGAGAAATGGATGCCATTAGAACTAAACTTAGATTACATAACTACCAGCAATTATATTTTAGTTTTATTGATTATTCTGAAGAAATAAACTCTGAAGAAGCCAGCATTGAACTAGATGATTTAAAAGATAAATGTTTTACTTTGGTTACGGGGATTGCAAATCCTAAACCACTTGTAAATTATTTAAAGACAAAAGGTTTTAACTTTAAGCATCGTATTTTTAAAGACCATCATAATTTTACCGATAAAGAAATAACAGAGCTAACCAAAGAAGCACTAATTTTGACTACCGAAAAAGATTACGTGCGTTTATATACTTATTTTAAACCCAGGCAGCTCTACTACCTGCCGGTAAAGACTGCTTTTTTAAATAACGAAGCAGAATTTAAGGCCGAAATAATAAAATTTGTAAAAGGACAATAGGTTTTATTTGTACCTACTTAATAGTGAGTAATATGTTTAATAAAGTGGCTAGGGTGCTTTTTAAACCGTGCTCTGTTTTAAGGCTAATTGCTTATTAATTTTCAGGAAAAATTCTTCCGTTTTATAGGGTTTTGGAATAATATCGCTAAATCCGTTTAAGTAGAACTCATCAAGATTATCGTCTAAAGTAACAGCGGTTAAGGCAATGATGGGGATTTCAGTATTAAATTTTCTAATTTCTTTAGTGGCTTCTATCCCGCTTATTCCCGGCATATGGATATCCATAAGAATAAGATCGTATTCATTTTCCTTGGTTTTTTCTACAGCAATAGTACCGTTATCGGCCACCTCGCAAATAACCTGATGTTTTTCCAGGATTTTACGGGTAATCATTTGGTTTATCTTATTGTCTTCCACAATAAGTATGTTTTTGCCTTCTAATCTATCTTCAACAGGTGCTTCTGCATCCTGAGATGTTTTATTTGTATTATTTTCTATTTCTTTAGCTTCAAACTTTAGCTGAAAAGTAAAAGTTGAACCTTTGCCCAAATCACTTTCCAGCTCAATTTCACTGCCTAGTAAACTAAGAAGATTTTTTACTATAGATAATCCTAAACCGGTTCCCCCAAATTTACGATTAATCTGTGTGGAGCCCTGGGTGAAGTTTTCAAAAATTGCTTTTTGTTTTTCCTTTGATATTCCCTCGCCGTTATCTTTAATTTCAAAATCAAGTAAAATAATATTTCCTTCGTGAGAGTTTTTAGAGACATTAATCCATATATCCCCGTCTTCGGTGAATTTTATAGAGTTTCCAATTAAATTTATTAAGATTTGTGATATTTTTAATGGGTCGCCTTTTATCTCTTCGGGAATAGAATTGTCGTAGTTAAGGTGGATTTTAGTATTTTTTTGGTCTGCCGAGTTTTGAAGTGCCACCAATACATCTGAAATACGCTTTTTTAGGTCAAAAGAAGCCTCCATAACTTCTACCTTGTTAGCTTCCAGTTTGTTGAGGTCTAAAATGTTGTTGATAAGTGAAAGTAAATATTCACCAGAAAATTTTAATGAATTAAGATGCTCTTTTTGGTTTTCGGTAGGGCTTTCTTCTAACAATAGGTGTGTAAGGCCGGTTACAGCATATAGGGGCGTTCTTAACTCGTGAGTAATTGTAGAGAGAAACTGAGCTTTGGCCAGGGAAGCTTTTTCCGCATTTTCTTTGGCTTTTGTAAGCTCTGTGTTTTTCTTTTGTAGCAATTCGTTAGCACGGGCCCTTAAGTTATTGTTTTTGTAGAGTGACAGGGTTAAAAGTGAGAGAATGGTAATAAGTGCCACACTAAGAATTGTGGTTAGTTTATTAACTTTTAACTTGCTTTCTTGTTCGGCATTCTGAAGGCTCAATTCATTTAAACTACTTTGCAAGGCATCTATTCCATATTTGGCGTTTGCTTGTTCGGCCAGTACCTCCTTATTCATTGCAATTATGGAGTCATTACGTGCATAACTTTTTTGAAGATAATCCAGGGAAGTCTTGTAATTACCGGTTTCCTCATAAATTATACTCAGTTGCTTATAGATGCTCATTATCATGCCGCCAAAATTGTTAGCCTTGGCAATTGCTAATGCCTTGTTGCAGTTCTCTTCGGCCAGTTCGTAGTTCTTGAGGGCTATATGAGCTCTACCGGTATAGTAATAGAGTCTTGAAAGTTCGTACATGTTTTCAGACTCTGAGAGTTGTATTTTTGCCTTTTCCAGAAGTTTTAAGGCTTCATTGATCTGTTTTTCAGATTTTTGAATGATAATCGCCCGGTTTAAAGAAACTATTCCAAGGTATTCCTGATTGTCTAATTTTAAGTAGAGTTCTTCTGCCAGGTTGAGATAACGGTTTGCCCGGGTTTTGTTATGTTTAGCCATAAAAATTTTAGCAAAATTTACATAGCTGTAAGCCAATCCTTTTTCGTCGCCCACTTCACGTTGAATAGAAATTGCCCGGTTTAACTCGGTTATCGCTTTATCGTATTCGTGTCTTATATAATAAAGTTTGGCAAGAATACTACTGGATAATGCAATAAAGCGCTTATCATCAATAGATTTTGAAAGTTCTAAAGAAGAATTTAATTGTTCAATGGCGCGGTCAAAATCTAATGTATTTACTGAAACTTCAGCATCGTTGATTAACTGCTGAATTCTTTCATTGGCCAATTGAAGATGTTTGGAATCGTCTTGCTGAATTGCAAAAGAAAAATTACAATAAAATACGAATATTAGTATAAAGTTGAATCTCTTCATTATGGAAAATCAGCATACGCTTAATGGATATAAAGATAGTTATTTCTCATTAACCATTGAAATTAAATCGATAAGACGACTGGAATAACCGATCTCATTATCATACCATCCAATAATCTTGACTAGCTTGCCACTTATCACCGATGTCATTTGAGCATCAAGAATACAAGAATGCGGATTATTGTTAATGTCTATAGAAACAATGGGATCTTCGGTGTAACTAAGAATTCCTTTTAAGGAAGTTGTAGCCGCATCTTTAAAGAGTTTGTTTACGGCCGTTATGTTGGTTTCTTTACGAACATTAAGGGTCATATCTGTTAGGGAACCGTTGGGTACGGGAACCCTAATTCCACAACCTCCAATAACTTCACTAATCTCGGGGAAAATACCGGTTAATGCTTTTGCTGCTCCAGTAGTAGTAGGAATTATAGATTGGGCTGCAGCACGGCTTCTTCTAAGGTCCCTATGTGGTTTGTCGTGTAAGCTCTGGTCTGAGGTGTATGAGTGTATGGTTGTAATATATGCTTGTTCTACTATAAAATTTTCATGAATCAATTTTAGCATGGGGGCGGCATTATTGGTAGTGCAGCTGGCATTTGAAATAATTTCTTCACTACCATCCAAGATATGTTCATTGACGCCCAATACCACCATTTTAATATCATTATCTTCAGGTGGAACAGATAAAATCACCTTTTTCGCGCCATTGGTAATGTGATGTTGAAGTTCCTCTTTGGTCTTGAACTTTCCTGTAGATTCTACTACAATATCAATTCTATGTTTTTCCCAGTTAATCTCTTTGGGATGGGATTCGTTTAATAGAGGGATAGAGATTCCATTTACTATAAGCTTGTCCTCTTCGGAAGAAATCTCAGCAGGGGAAATTCCGTGGATACTATCGTATTTTAAAAGGTGAGCCAGAGTTTTGGCGTCGGCCACATCGTTAATAGCAACTACATTGATGCTTTTATGTGATATTAAAAGCCTAAATAGGCTTCGCCCAATACGGCCAAAACCGTTTATGGCTATATTGATGCTTTTGTTCATTTAAATCGGAAAAAAAACCTTAATCTATATGTTTATGTGCTTTGTAGGAAGAACGAACCAGGGCGCTACTTTCTACATGGCGAAATCCGAGGTCCAGCCCAATTGCCTCATATTTTTTAAATTGATCTGGGGTGATAAATTGCTTTACCGGTAAATGTTTTTTACTGGGTTGCAGGTATTGCCCAATAGTTACCACATCTACGTCTGCTGCTCTAAGATCATGCAGGGTTTGTATTACTTCGTTTTCCTGTTCACCAAGTCCCAACATAATTCCAGATTTGGTTCTGTTTACACCTTGTTGCTTGAGATAGCGAAGAACTTCAAGACTACGATCGTACTTGGCTTGAATTCTAACCTCCCGGGTAAGTCTTCTAACCGTTTCCATATTGTGGGAAACCACCTCTGGCATTACTTCTACTATACGGTCTATATTGCGTTCATTTCCCTGAAAATCTGGTATTAAAGTTTCTAGGGTGGTTTCAGGATTCATTCGGCGAATAGCTTTCACGGTTTCCGCCCAAATTATAGATCCCATATCTTTAAGATCGTCGCGGTCTACACTGGTTACCACGGCGTGCTTAATCCCCATAATTTTTATAGAGCGGGCAACTTTTTCAGGTTCGTCCCAATCTACTGTTTCCGGACGGCCGGTTTTTACACCACAAAATCCGCAGGAACGGGTACAAATATTTCCTAAAATCATAAAGGTAGCAGTACCTTCACTCCAGCATTCCCCCATGTTTGGGCAGCTGCCGGAAGTGCAAATTGTGTGTAAATCATATTTGTCTACCAGGCTGCGAAGTTCGGTATATTTTTTACCGGTTGGAAGTTTTACCCTTAGCCATTTTGGTTTAGCTTTAGGCTTTTCTTTTACGGGGCTTATAGTGTCTGTACTCATAGTAAAAATCTAGATTTCAAAGATACAATAATCTAATGAACTGCATAAATTAGATCGTTAAGTCCTAAAGAACTTACACCAATTTTCTTTCTTCAATGATTTTGGCCAGTAACTTCCTGGCTCTTAAAAGTTTTACTTTTACATTATTCATGGGTTCATTCAGGGTTTCAGCAATTTCTTTATAAGATTTTTCCTGAAAGTACCTAAGATTAATAACTTCCTGGTAGTGTGGTTTTAACTGTTTAATGTCGGTAAGTAGTTGAGCTAAGTGTTGTTCGCTAATTAATTTGTCTTCAATTGTAGGTGTTTCATCAGCTATGCGGTATACTTTTTCATTTTGGTCTGAGGTAGTTTGAGAGCTAATAGAAGATTTTTGCTTCCTAATCATATCAACATGAATATTCTTTGAAATGGCTATTAGCCAGGTGTTAAAAGAATATTCCTCATCAAAAGTTTCAATCCTTTTAAAGGCTTTGGAAAAAGTTTGAATAGTGATATCTTCTGATTCGTACGCGTTGCCCGTTTTCTTAAGCTGAAATCCATATACGCTATCCCAAAATGTATCGAGTAGATAATTAAAAGCCGACTGGCTTCCATTTTTTGCCGCTTTAATTCGGGTAAGGAGCAATTGCTGATCTATTTCCAATGCCTTGGTTTTGAAATGCTGTTCGCGATAAATATGCCAAATTGGGTGAAAATTAAAAATACTTCTAAAAAGGGAAACAACCAAATTACATCTGTTTCTTGTAATTTTCTAGCCGATTGTGTGTACACTATTCCCTGTACCAATAGCACGACTGCTGCGCAACCTACAACCAGTTGCCACTGAAACTGGAGTATAAGCAAAATAGCAAGTAAAATCCAAAAGAAGAAGCGTGCAGTAAAAAACAAGCCCAATAATATTTTATCTTTTGTTTTGTAAAATCCTACTACTGATGCGTGTCTTCTTTTTTGGTGAAACCAGGATTTTAGATCTGTTTTAGGAACACTTCTCGTGCTTGCTTCCGGATGGTGACATATAAAGGTGTTTTTAAAGTTTGCTGCTTCGTTAACAAAAAGATCATCATCTCCAGATCTTAGATGTAAATGATTGGCAAAACCTTTTTGGTCGTAAAACTGTTTTGAAGTATAGGCCAGGTTTCTTCCCACACCCATATACGGGTTTCCTAATTTTGCATAGGAGAAATATTGAATAGCGGTAAGTAAGGTTTCAAAACGAATTAGCTTGTTTAGTAAAGACTTACTGTTTTTAAAATACCCACCATAGCCTAGTACAATGCTTTTTTCTTGTAGAAATCCGTTAGCCATGTGTTTAATCCAATTTGGGCTTTGTGGCGCACAGTCTGCATCGGTAAATATTAAATACGGGTTTTGAGCCTTTTTTATACCTAAGGTAAGTGCGTATTTTTTATTTGCCCAAAATGCTTCATTGTTTTTAACATTTACAAGTTTAACCCGGCCGTCCAGGCTTTGAAAATGCTCTATAACTTCTAAGGTATTATCTAAAGAAGCATCATTTATAATAATTACTTCAAAATTAGGGTAATCCTGATCTAGAATGGGAGGAAGGAAGTTTTTAAGATTTTCGGCTTCGTTTTTGGCACAAACAATAACCGATATAGGCAAGTCTATCTCTTCGGGATTTTTACTTTTATCTTTGGCAAAAGCAAAAAAAGCGAGGTAAAAGCCTAAAATAATTATTGAAAACAGAAAAAAAAGCCCCAGTAGAATTGCTGCCATGAAACTTAGTTAGCCTTCTTTTCTCCAGAACAATCGCCTTGTTCTTCGGGTAATTTTCCGCAAAAACTGCAAGCTTCTCCTTCTTTATTCAAAAATGGGCTCTGGCTGGCACAGGTTCCGGCAAATTTACCGTCTTTTTTTCCCCATATTTTAATGGCTATTCCGGCGAAAGCCAACCCTAAAAGCAAAACTGTTATTATAAGTAACTGCATAACTACGTGATATTTCTAATTTCTCCCCCTTCTAATTAATTTCAACATGAATGTGACATTAGATATTTAGCCAAAAATCGAAATTTAAAGACTATAGATTTTATATCTAAACCTTAAAAAATCTATGTAATACCCCTCTGGCCGTCACACGATGAAATTTAGTGCAAAAATAGCAATAAATTGACTTTTGGGAAAATTCAAACGCATATTAGCATAAGCTTTACACACTTTAACTAAAATTTAATCGTAATGCGCTGTAATTGTAAAGTTTAGGTGATAAATTAGGAGGTCTAAACCATTAAAAACTAAATTATGAAATCTAAAATTTTATTAATAATGTTAGCTGTTTTTGCATTTAGCTTTACTTCTTGCGAAGATACCAAGAAGAAGGAAGAGGAAAAGGCAAAAATGGAGCAGGAAGCAGCAGAGCAAGAGGCTAAAATGAAAGCTGAAGAGGAACGCATGGAAATGGAATCTAATAGTATTGCTGCTAAAGCGATGGCAACCGATTCTCTAAGTACCTTAGTTAGTGCATTGAAAAATGCCGAATTGGCAACGACCTTTACCGAAGATGAAGGTCCATATACAGTTTTTGCACCTACCAACAGTGCTTTCGAAAAAGTTGATAAAGCTACCTTAGATGAATTGATGAAGAGTGAGAATAAAGATCAATTAGCAGGTGTTCTTAAATATCACGTAGTAGATAAAGAAATTACGGCTTCAGATTTAAGTCAGATGATTGAAGATGGAGGTGGTGAAGTAACTTTTGCTACTATGGAAGGGGCAGAACTTACAGCTATGGCAGATGGAGATAATATTGTGCTTAAGGATGGAAATGGGAACACAGCTACCATTATCGCTACAGATATTGAAGCTTCTAACGGAATGGTACACCTTATTGACGGTGTAGTAATGAAAAAAGCTTCGTAAATATTGATTGATTAACAAATATAAAGAGGCTGTTTATAAACAGCCTCTTTTTTTAGTATCCTGTTGCGGGGATATTTTTTGTAAAATCAATTTTAAACTTTTTATCTAAAAAATGTTCACTTCAGCTTC
Organism: Salegentibacter maritimus; assembly: GCF_016236975.1. Taxonomy (NCBI): domain Bacteria; kingdom Pseudomonadati; phylum Bacteroidota; class Flavobacteriia; order Flavobacteriales; family Flavobacteriaceae; genus Salegentibacter; species Salegentibacter maritimus. The sequence goes on along the minus strand of NZ_JAEHNY010000006.1, from coordinate 111,149 downwards.
TAGTTTTATATTATACTTCTGATAAATTTTTTCCTGAATTTCTTTAGATAATTCTAAAATTTCTTGCCCGCTGGCATTTCCGTAATTCACCAAAACCAAAGCCTGGTTTTTATGTATACCGGCATCACCTTTGCGATATCCTTTTAAACCTGCCTGGTCTATAAGCCAGCCTGCAGGGATTTTAATTTGGTTGCCCTGCATAGCGTAAAAGGGCATTTCAGGAAATTGCTGTTGTAACTTCTTGAATTCAGTCTCGCTAACTATTGGGTTTTTAAAAAAGCTACCACTATTGCCCAACTCCCTCGGATCTGGTAATTTCTGTTGACGAATATTTACAACGGCATCAGAAACATTTTTAATAGTAGGTTTTTTGATATTATGCTTGTCTAATTCGGCCTGGATCGCACCGTAAGAAGTGCTTAACTCATGATTTTTTTTACTAAGTTTAAAGTTTACCGAGGTGATAATGTATTGACCTTTTAGTTTGTTTTTAAAAACAGAATTTCGGTAACCAAATTCACATTGTTCGTTATTGAAGGTTTCAACTTCCAAAGTTTGTATGCGCAGGGCTTCACAAGATTTAAAGCTGTCTTTAAGTTCAACCCCATAAGCACCAATGTTTTGAACAGGAGCCGTACCTACATTACCGGGTATTAAAGAAAGATTTTCGAGTCCGCCATAGCCTTTTTCAATACAATATAATACAAATTGGTGCCAGTTTTCGCCGGCACCAACTTTTAAGATAACTTCTTCGTTGTTTTCAGAAATAAGTTCAATTCCACTAATGTTAATATGAACAACCGTTTTATCTACATCCTGGGTAAGCAGCATATTGCTACCGCCTCCCAGTACAAATATCTCTGTTGCATAGGCCTGCTGTAAAACATCACGTAACTCTTTTTTACTGCTTACAGATATGAATTTTCTGGCTTTTACATCTACACCAAAAGTATTGTATTGCTTCAGGGAGAAATTTTCAGCAACCTGCATAGATGATGTGTTATTTATTATATTCTTTTAGAGCAATCTTTAGGATTTCAATGGCTCTCTCCAGATTTTCTTTCTTTAATACATATGCAATTCTCACCTGGTTTAGACCGGTGTTAGGGGTAGAGTAGAAGCCGGCTGCAGGAGCTATCATTACCGTTTCATTGTTGTAATCGAAACTTTCTAACAACCACTGTGAAAAATTGTCGGCATTTTCAACAGGAAGCTCGGCAATGCAATAGAAGGCCCCTTTAGGTTTGGCAACTTTTACACCCGGTATACTCTCTAAACCTTCAATTAAAAGATTTCTTCGCTCTGTATATTCTTTGTTTACTTCATCAAAGTATTCATCTGGAGTGTCTAATGCAGCTTCTGCGGCTATTTGAGCGAAGGTAGGCGGGCTCAATCTTGCTTGTGCAAATTTCATGGCAGCACGCATTACTTCCAGGTTTTTTGAAACCAGACAGCCAATTCTTGCTCCGCACATACTGTAGCGTTTAGAAACCGAATCTACCATAATGGCGTGTTGTTCCAGGCCGGGAATACTCATAATAGAATGATGCTTAACCCCATCGTATGCAAACTCACGATACACTTCATCGGCAACAATAAAAAGGTCATGTTTCAGGGCTAAATCTGCAAGTTGCTGTATTTCTTCACGGGTGTATAAATAACCGGTAGGATTTCCGGGATTACATAATAGAATAGCCCTGGTTTTGTCGGTGATTAATTTTTCAAATTCTGAAATTGCAGGAAGCGAAAAATTATTTTCTATGCTTCCTTTAATGGGAACGATTTGCACCCCAGATGCGGTTGCAAAACCATTGTAATTTGCGTAAAAAGGCTCTGGGATAATTACCTCATCACCCGGGTCGGTAATACTTCCCATAGCAAACATCAAAGCTTCAGAACCGCCGGTTGAAATAATAATATCCTGTGCATCTACCGGGATATCATTTTTTCTATAATATTGGGCTAGTTTGGTTCTATAAGATTCAAAACCCGCAGAATGACTGTATGAAAGCACATCTATATCATTACTTTTAACTGCTGCCAAAGCTGCTTTTGGGGTTTCAATATCCGGTTGGCCAATATTTAATTGATAGATTTTTTTTCCCTTTTTTACAGCTGCTTCAGCAAAGGGTACTAGTTTTCTTATTGGAGATTCGGGCATATTGCGCCCTTTGTTCGATATATTTGGCATGAGATTTATTTTAATACATTGCAAACATGCAAAAATCTAAGAAGATTTCTGATTAGTTTTTAGTTATAATTTATCAAAAACTAAAAATTGTTCCTTAAAATTAAATTTGAAACTTAAAAGGATAGAAGCAGCCGTTTAAAATGCCAGATAACACTAATCTAAACTTGATTCAAGATTTATAATTTTAAAAACTTTACAAGCTTATTTTAATGTGCATAAGACTTTTTAAACGGCTTTTTAGGCTTTAATAGTTAAAGACTATTATTATCTTTTTCAATAACCCGCCCCTTAATTTTAAGTGATTTTGTTGATTCTTCGGCATTAGAATATACAGTGATTGTTTTTCTAATTGGGCCAACAAGATTTGTGTTGTACTTTACTTGAATCTCTCCTGTTTCTCCCGGCTTAATTGGTTCTTCCGGTTTTTTAGGAATGGTGCAACCACAACTAGAGGTTACATTGGCAATAACCAATGGGGCATTGCCTGTATTGGTGAATTCAAAAACGCGAACACCATCACTTCCTTTTTCTATTTCGCCATATTCAATAGTTTCAGTTTTGAATTCTATCTTGGCTTTTTCCTGCGCCATAACCGTGCCTATACCAGCAGCAACAAAAATGGCAATAGCAATAAATTTCTTCATAATTATTAATATTTAAAAACGAATGATAAAAATAAGCCGAATTGCTGTGTACACAAAATTATAATCAAATCAACTTCTTTTATAATCCTTAAGTTATATTTACTTTTGCTCTTATTTTTCAAAAACCAGACCAATATGGCGATTGCTTCCCAATACGATTCAAAAAAAGTAGAAGATAAATGGTATAACTACTGGATGGAAAACAATTATTTTCATTCAGAGGTAGACGATAGAGAACCATACACTATTGTAATTCCACCACCAAACGTAACCGGTGTTTTACATATGGGGCATATGCTTAACAATACCATTCAGGATGTTTTAGTGAGAAGAGCTCGATTAAAAGGCTATAATGCCTGTTGGGTGCCGGGTACCGACCATGCTTCTATTGCAACTGAGGCAAAAGTAGTGGCAAAATTAAAGGCAGAAGGAATTGATAAAAACGATCTTAGTCGTGAGGAATTTCTACAGCATGCCTGGGAGTGGACACATAAACATGGGGGGATTATCCTTGAGCAACTAAAAAAACTAGGAGCCTCCTGCGATTGGGAGCGCACCAAGTTTACCATGGATGAAAAGATGTCAGCTTCTGTAATTAAGGTTTTTGTTGATTTATATGAAAAAGGACTCATTTACCGCGGGTATCGAATGGTAAATTGGGACCCACAGGCAAAAACTACCCTTTCTGATGAGGAAGTAATTCATTTAGAGAAACAGGGCGAGCTTTTTTATCTTAATTATAAAGTAGAAGGTAGTGATGACGTATTAAGTATAGCTACTACACGTCCCGAAACTATATTGGGGGATACGGCAATTTGTATCAATCCAAACGATGAACGTTTTGCCCATTTAAAAGGTAAAAAAGCAATTGTTCCAATTTGTAATAGGGTAATACCAATTATTGAAGACGAATATGTAGATGTAGAGTTTGGTACGGGTTGCTTAAAAGTGACGCCGGCCCATGATGAAAATGATAAAATGCTTGGAGATAAGCATAATCTTGAAGTGATAGATATCCTTAACGACGATGCCAGTCTTAATGCTTACGGAATGCATTATGAAGGGAAAGACAGGTTCCAGGTTAGAAAGGAGATCGTAGAAGAACTAAAAGAAATGGGCGTGCTTACCAAAATTGAAGAGCATATTAATAAAGTAGGGACCAGTGAACGCACCGGTGCTGTTATAGAACCCAAACTTAGTGACCAGTGGTTTCTAAAGATGAAAGAAATGGCCAAACCTGCAATAGATGCTGTGGTTGGTGATGAAATTAATTTGGTGCCCGATAAATTTTTGAATACCTATAAGCATTGGATGGAGAATGTTCGCGACTGGAATATCTCCCGCCAGCTTTTATGGGGACATCAAATTCCGGCTTATTTTTACGGGAGTGGAAAAGAAGACTTTGTGGTTGCCGAAACTGCAGAGAAAGCCCTGGAGAAAGCGAGAGAAAAGTCTGGAAATGCCCATTTAAAGGCAGAAGAATTAACCCAGGACAAAGATGCTCTGGATACCTGGTTTTCTTCCTGGTTATGGCCCATGAGTGTCTTTAATGGGATTTTAGAACCGGAGAATGAAGAAATTAAATATTATTATCCAACTAACGATCTTGTGACTGCTCCCGAAATCTTATTTTTCTGGGTAGCACGAATGATTATGGCTGGGTACGAATACAGGGGAGAACGACCATTTAAAAACGTTTATCTTACCGGGATTGTTCGTGATAAGCAGCGGAGAAAAATGTCCAAGTCCTTAGGGAACTCACCCGATCCGCTAGGTTTAATAGAGCAATATGGAGCCGATGGTGTTAGGGTAGGAATGCTTTTAAGTTCTCCGGCCGGAAACGATTTGATGTTTGAAGAAGATCTTTGTAAACAGGGTAGTGCATTTTCAAATAAAATTTGGAATGCATTTAGGCTGGTAAAGGGCTGGGAAGTTTCTGAAGAAAAAGAGCAGGACGAAACCTCAAAAATTGCAATTAATTGGTACACCGCCAGGTTTAGAAAAACCCTCGTGGAAATTGAAGATCACTACGCTAAATATAGAATGAGTGATGCTTTAATGAGCACTTATAAGTTGATTTGGGACGATTACTGCTCCTGGTTCCTTGAGATGGTAAAACCGGCTTACGGTGAGCCTATAGATGCCAAAACATATAAAGCAGTAATAGAAATTTTAGAAGATAACTTAAAGATTCTCCATCCGTTTATGCCGTTTGTTACTGAGGAAATTTGGCAGGAAATTACTGAAAGAAAACCTTCTGAAGCTTTAATTGTAGCGAAATGGCCGGAGATTAAGGATTATAACGAAGGAATAATTAACGAATTTGCTTTGGCTTCAGAAGTCATTGCAGGGATAAGAAAGGTAAGAAAAGAGAAAAATATCTCGTTTAAAAATACCATAGACCTAATGGTAATGAACAACGAAAATGCTTCAGAATTCTTTGATCCTGTGATCTTAAAGATGGGTAATATAAATGCTTTTAATTACGTAGATACACAGGTGGAAGGTGCGCTTTCCTTCCGAGTGAAATCTAATGAGTACTTTATTCCTATTGCCGGTGCTATTGATGTTGAAGCTGAAATTGAAAAACTGGAAGAAGAATTAAAATATAATGAAGGCTTCCTAAAATCTGTAGAGAAGAAGCTCTCTAACGAGCGATTTGTAAATAATGCGCCCGAAAAAGTTGTAGCTATAGAAAAAGCAAAGAAAGCTGATGCTGAGGCGAAGATTAAAGCTATTAAAGCCAGCTTAAAAGGTTTAAGTTAAAACAAAAATAAAGGCGGAGTAACTACAATTATGTTACTTCGCCAATATGTTCTTCTACCAGCTCTATATATTTTTCGCGGGCTTCCTGCTTGCTAATATTTTTTATCTGTAATAAAGCGTTTACTTTAAAAGCATTCCTAATATCGCCTTCGCTCATGGGCGGGGCGTAAAAACCATTTACCTGAGTGGCTTTTTTGTAATAAGCATAAAAATGCAACATAATATCTGGCGCAAATTTTTGAGTGGTTTTGCTCGCCATTTCATATGCTTTTAAAAATTTTTCTTCTGTTGTATAAGACATAACGTTTTGCTTATTCTTCAATATTGGCTATCACGCTTAGGCCACCTTTTACTTTTTGATCTAATTCAACCAAAATAGGGGTGTTTAGCGGTAGGAAAACGTCTACCCGGGATCCAAATTTTATGAATCCACTATCGCTACCCTGAATAACTTTGTCGTTAACTTTAGCATAGTTTACAATTCTTTTTGCTAATGCTCCGGCAATTTGCCTGTATAATACCTCACCGGCAACAGGGTTTTCCACAACAACCGTGGTTCTTTCGTTCTCTTCACTAGATTTAGGGTGCCAGGCTACTAAAAATTTACCCGGATGATATTTACTGTATTTCACTTTACCACCAATAGGGTGCCTTGTTACGTGTACATTAATTGGCGACATGAAAATAGATACCTGAATACGCTTATCTTTAAAATACTCTTTTTCTTCAACCTCTTCAATAGCCACAACCTTACCATCTACCGGTGCAATTACATTGGTATCATTTAAAACAGTTTTTCTTTTAGGATTTCTAAAAAACTGAATGATTAGCAAAAATAGAACGATAGTAACCACCAGGATAGCAAATTTTATCCAATAGGTGTTTATAAACGAATATGATACTGCGTTTATTGCAATAAGCAGCACTGCTGCTATCGCCATAATTTTATAACCTTCTTTATGAAACATAATCTAGAATATAGAGATAAGCATATACAAACGGACTTGAAAAAATAATACTATCTAACCTGTCAAATAATCCGCCGTGGCCTGGCATTAGTTTTCCGCTGTCTTTTACACCGGCCTGACGTTTAAATTTTGATTGGATAAGATCTCCTAAAGTCCCAAAGACACTCAATATAATGGCTAAGCCAAGCCAAATGGGGAAAGTGAGAAATTGTGTGTAATAGAAAATAAAAAAACTTGCTATTCCACTAAAAACCACACCACCCAGGAAACCTTCTACTGTTTTGTTAGGCGAAATTCTTTCAAAAAGCTTCTTGCTGCCAAAATTCTTACCTACAATATAAGCAAATGTATCGTTAGTCCAAATAAGTATAAAGATGCCAACTACCAATTTAGGGATAAAGACACCTTCTATAGTTGGGATTAGTGTAAGAAAAATAACAGAAGAAATGAGATAAAAAATAATTATAATATATTTCTTCTTTTCAAAAACGGGTATTTTTCTTACCACCAACAAATCTTTAACCAAAAATAGATTTACAAAAATGGTTATAAAAAGTAAGAGTATGGTGGCGTCCTGATTAAACTTAAGATAGCTAAAGAGGTAGAAAAGCAAAGCCTGTACAGCATAAAGCGCATAGCTTTTGAGATGCAATAATTTCTGCATTTCTATGAGGCACACAAGTCCGAGCAAATAAAATAAACTAATAAAGATAAATTCGGAAGAAAGTATGGAAGCAACCAATATGGATACATACAATAATCCTGAAATAGTTCTAATAATGGCTTCCCTCATATTTATAAATCTTCCAGCAGGAGCAAATATAGGTTTTTTGTACTACTTCCATAGCTCATAAAGTCACCCTCTTTTTTAGTTTCAAAATTTTTAATGGTCGTGATGTTAGAAGGGATTCTTTGCTTGTTCTTAAATTTGATGCCACGTAAACCTTCGCCAATAGTATCAATTAACTGACTTGTAGAAGAGATAATAACAAAATTATCGGGTAAATCATTGAGTTTGCACTCTTTAATTTGATTTGAAGAGATGAGTATAGAACCATCATTGGCTACCAAATACTCGCAGGTAGATAGAAAAAAAGGGGCAGAACCAGATTTTGTGAAATCCAGGTTGAAACCTTTAAATTTATCTTGAAGATTTGGATCCAGACAAAAGCACTGTTTTTCGTACCAGTCGTTTTCCAGTAAAATATTGTCAAAAGCCTCAAGCATTTCATCATCGTTTTCACAATAAAGGAATTTACCTCCGTTGTTTTTGAAATTCAACATGAAACGTTCATCGGTAGGTAATTTTACCTCAGGCATGTATTTTCCCCGCTCAGCTTTTTCAGGAGACTCCTGCTTCTTGTCTGATTTAGATTTAGGGTTAAGAAATCTTCTAAATAGACTCATAGAATTTTGGGTGTGGTTCTCGACGTCATTTTAACCAAAGGTAAAAAATCTTAATTTAACACTATGGCAAATTAAGATTTTTTAAACCGTGGTTGTGAACTATTTATTAACCGAATTGTTTTCGGTTAATGTATCTTTATCTTCTGAGGTTCCGGGAGCTGGATGCTGCTCTTCGGTTTCCGAGGCTTTTTCTTCAACTTTAGGCGTTTCTTTTTTTTCTTGCACTTCGGTTTTTTCCTCCTCTTTGTCGTAAGGCCTTTTTCCGAAGATACGCTCTAAATCATCCTTAAAAATCACTTCCTTGTCCAGAAGGATATCTGCCAATTGCCCCAGTTTGTCTTTATGCTCGGTAAGCAAATCTATGGCACGCTGATATTGAGTTTCAATTAGGTTAGAAATCTCTTTATCAATAAGCTCAGATGTGCTTTCACTATAAGGCTTGGTAAAATTATATTCGCCCTGTCCTGAAGAATCATAATAGGTTAAATTTCCAATCTTATCATTTAGACCGTAAATGGTGACCATTGCTTTGGCCTGCTTGGTAACTTTTTCAAGATCGCTTAAAGCACCGGTTGAAATTTTATTAAAAACTACCTTCTCTGCAGCTCTTCCACCAAGGGCAGCACACATTTCATCAAGCATCTGCTCTGGTCTAACTATTAGTCGCTCTTCAGGTAAATACCAGGCAGCTCCTAAAGATTGCCCTCGTGGCACAATTGTTACTTTAACAAGTGGGGCTGCGTGCTCTAACATCCAGCTCACAGTCGCGTGACCGGCTTCGTGATAGGCAATGGCCTTTTTTTCATCGGGCGTAATAATTTTATTCTTTTTCTCCAGGCCGCCAACAATTCGGTCTACAGCATCAAGAAAATCTTGTTTACCAACAGCTTTGTTACCTTTACGAGCGGCAATTAAGGCAGCTTCGTTGCAAACATTGGCAATATCTGCACCAGAGAATCCCGGTGTTTGTTTTGCTAAGAATTCAGTATCCAGTTCATCGGCTACTTTTTTAAGCGGCTTTAAATGAACTTCAAAAATTTCCTTTCGCTCGTTTAGATCGGGTAGGTCTACATAAATTTGACGGTCAAATCTTCCGGCACGCATTAAGGCTTTATCTAAAACATCGGCACGGTTAGTGGCAGCTACTACAATTACGTTGGTGTTTGTTCCAAAACCATCCATTTCTGTTAGTAACTGGTTTAAGGTGTTTTCACGTTCATCGTTAGAACCTGAGAAATTGCTTTTTCCACGGGCACGTCCAATGGCATCTATTTCATCTATAAAAATAATAGATGGTGATTTTTCTTTCGCCTGTTTAAACAAGTCGCGTACCCTTGAGGCACCCACCCCTACAAACATCTCTACGAAGTCTGAACCGGAAAGTGAAAAGAAAGGCACTTTGGCTTCTCCGGCAACGGCTTTTGCCAGTAAGGTTTTACCGGTTCCGGGAGGTCCTACCAAAAGTGCTCCTTTTGGAATTTTACCCCCTAGAGAGGTGTATTTGTCTGGTTGTTTTAGAAAATCTACAATTTCCTGAACTTCTTCTTTTGCACCTTCTAAGCCGGCCACATCTTTAAAAGATGTCTTTACATCGGTATTTTGGTCGAATAATTTAGCTTTTGATTTTCCGATATTAAAAATTTGTCCTCCTGCACCACCACCGGCACCGGAACTCATTTTGCGCATGATGAAAATCCAAACCCCAATTATTAAAATAAATGGCAACAATGCCCAGAATACTTCTCCCAAAACATTGCTTTGTGTATCGTAAACCACCGTGGTTTCAAGATTGTTCTCTGCTTTTATCTCTTTTATATCGTTTTCAAGATTTTGCAGATCTCCAAACTCAAAACTATAGGCAGGGGTTTCTCCGCCGGTATTGAATAATTCCGGATCGTTTGCATTTTTGTGAATCTCCTTTTGGGAAGCTTCTTCAGTGAGATAGACTTTGGCTTGTTTACGGTTTACAATTTCTACCTTCTTTACGTCTCCCTCCCTTAAGAAATTAAGAAATTCTGCCGGGTTGGTTTTAGCAGGTTCACTAAAACCGCCTCCGCTAAAAAAGTTAAGTCCTAAAAAGAAGATTATTATAGCGGCATAGATCCAATAAGCACTAAATTTAGGCTTTTTGGGATCAATGTTTTTTTTGGGTTGCTGTTTCGCCATTCTCGGTAATTCTAAATTAGATAATTAATAATTTGTTTCTATGGAAGTGATTTTTGCATCCCCCCAAAGGCTTTCAATATCGTAAAACTCTCTGATATGTTTTTGGAAAACGTGTACAACTACGTTCACATAGTCTAAAAGTACCCATTCGGCATTTTCTCCACCTTCTATGTGCCAGGGTTTATCTTTAAGAGCTTTACTTACAGTTTTTTGAACGGAATTCACTATGGCGTTTACCTGTGTGTTGGAAGTACCATTACAAATTATAAAATAATCACAAACGGTGTTTTCAATTTGTCTAAGGTCCAGAATATCAATGTCGTTACCTTTTACGTCTTCAATTCCTTTAATTATATGTGCAATAAGTTGATCGTTGTTCGGTGCTTTGTTTGCCATTAAAATTAATTATTTTCGCAAAGTTATTACTTTTTGGCTGTTAATGGGTGTTGTTTACATAACATTTAACGCCTGTTTTATTTCTATTTACTATTATGCGTATAATCAAAGTTAATGCCACCAATTCTACCAACGAATTTGCCCGGGAACTTTATCGCGGAAATACTTCATTTAAGCCGGTATGTGTAGTAGCTCACGAGCAAACTAGAGGCCGGGGGCAAAGGGGTGCCGGTTGGCATTCTAATGCAGGTGAAAACCTAACCTTTAGCGTACTATACCCAAAAATTAAGGTACATATAAACCATCAATTTTTGATGAGCGCTACGGTTTCTTTGGCCATTCTTAAAGTGCTTCAGGAATTTAATGTTCCCGCTTTAAAGGTGAAATGGCCTAACGACATATTGTCAGAACGCTATAAAATAAGCGGAATTCTTATCGAAAATATTCTAAAAAACAATGAAATTGCAGCTTCGGTAATCGGGGTAGGCCTTAATGTAAATCAAATAAATTTTCCCGGTTTGCTACAAGCTTCTTCCCTTAAACTTGTTACCGGAAGTCAATTTAACCTGGACGAATTGCTTAAAAAAATTACTGATGAATTCGAAAAAAAGATTACCGAAATTACTGCATTTGCCGAAACGTCTATTTTAAAAGAGTATACAGAGCATTTATTTAGAAGGGATAAGGTGTCTACTTTTCAGTTACCTGATGCTTCCTTTCTTACCGGTATTATTCGAGGGGTGACAAAGAGTGGAAGGCTAAATATCGAAGTTGAAGACGAAAAGTTTAAAACCTTCGATTTAAAAGAAATTAAACTGATGTATTAAAAAAAGCTGTCTGAAAAGTTCTTAAAATCGTCATCCTGAATTTATTTCAGAGCCTGCCCCGATTCTTTATCGGGGATCTAAAAAAATGATAATCAAAACACCTTAGAAGCTGAAACAAGTTCATCTTGATGAGAATAGACTTTTCAAACAGCTTTTTAATTTAAAGTTTGCCAATATTTTCGGCTAGCGTGTTTATAAATTTGGTTAATGGCTTTTTAACCATCATTGCCATCATTGCATTAAATTCACCGCTGAATTCCATCTGTACTTCGCTCTGATTTTCGTTTAAAGCCGAAATATGCGCTTTTAATTTAAAATCAAATTTATCTGAAGTGGAGCCCAATACCACCAATTCTGGTTTCCGGGTTTCCTGGATTTCCAATTTTATAACAGGCATACCTTTAAGTCCGAAAACAAAGGTTTTTTCATCTCTTACTTCAAAAACTTCTTTGTTTTCGGGCATTAACTGTTCGTAATTTTTAGGGTTAATCAAAAATTCGAACATTTCCTGCTCACTTTTATTAGCAGTTACTTTTGGGCTTTCTATATGCATCTTGTCTATATATCTTTAAAGAAACTTATTTTCAGATAGTACAGGTTGTATTCTATACTTTCTGTAACCAAATTATTTTTTCCAGTTAGCCGGATCCTGTCGCCACTCTCTTAAAAGATCGGCTTCAGCAGCATTTATATAATTGGTCCTCTGTGCAGTTTCAAGAAGAAAATCGTAGTCGCTAAGGGTATGAAGCTCTATTCCTGCTTTTTCAAAATTCTCATCGGCAGTTTTAAAGCCATAAGTAAAGATGGCCAGCATTCCTTTTACGTTTGCATTGGCTTCTTTTAATGCTTTCACTGCGTTAAGGCTGCTGTTTCCTGTGCTAATTAAATCTTCTATTACCACAACGCTCTGGCCTTCGGTTAGGTTTCCTTCTATTTGATTTTTTCTTCCGTGGCTTTTGGCTTCCGGCCTAACATAAATAAACGGGAGACTCAAAATTTCAGCTACCAGCATACCAATTCCAATAGCACCGGTGGCAACCGCGGCTATAACATCGGGTTTTCCATATAGCTCTTCAACCTGCCTTGCAAATTGTTCCCTTATATGGTTTCTAATAGGAGGATAAGATAATACTATTCTGTTATCGCAATAAATTGGCGATTTCCAACCACTGGCCCAGGTAAAAGGTTCTTGTGCATCTAATTTTATTGCTTTAATTTGCAATAGCAGTTCAGCGGTTGTTCTGGCTGTTTCTTTATTTAAAATCATGCTGCAAATGTATAAAGTTTTTGTTAATGATATTCCCCTAATTTTATCTACAAAGAAAGATTTTGGAGAAAATTACGTGTCTTTACCTATTAAGAAGGTTAGAATCAAACGAATAATAAAAAAAATTAGTAAAGGAGAATTGCTCTACGTAAACCTTTACCACGAAAAGGAAGAAAAGCTTTTAAAGCATTTGTTTAAAAAATTACGCGTGGTTACAGCAGCGGGGGGAATGGTTTTTAATGATAAAGACGAAATTTTATTTATTTATCGCAAAAAGCGTTGGGATTTGCCAAAAGGTAAAACCGAAAAAAACGAAACTATTGAAGCCTCTGCCATAAGAGAGGTAGAGGAAGAAACAGGGGTTGAAGGTTTAAAAGTCACTAAGTTTTTACAAAAAACCTATCACATTTTTAAACGAAAGGGGCGTTTTAGGCTAAAGGTTACTTACTGGTATGAGATGCGCACTTCTTATGAGGGGGATTTACGCCCCGAAACTAAAGAGGGTATAGAAAAAGCTAAATGGAAAAACCTGAAGAAAAGTCAAAAGGCCCTTCAAAAATCCTATGCCAATATTAAACTTCTTTTTACCGATGAATATCTAACGAGGAACTCTAAAGATAGGGTAGCGTAAGTGCGCCTCTTCATAATGTTTGGATTGTTTGTGCAACCAATCTAATTGGTTGTACCAACTATTTGCAAATTCGGCCTCATTATTTTTCTTTGCTTCGAAGGCGTCTTTTAATTCGGGATTATCTTCTAGCATTTTTTTAGCGATATCCTCAAAAACATAGGGAGAGAAGCCTTCCTTTTGCTGAAGAACGCTGTCAAAGAAATTCCAGTTAAAGAAAGAATCTGAAGCTTCAGGTTCTAAAGTTTCAATTAAATAGCGCACTCCATCCTGAAAGGTCTTAACCATAAAATCTCCTTTTCTAAATTTGATAGAATCCATTTTTTTGGAAACCCTGGTTTCGCTATGGGTATAATGGCCCTCGTAGGCATTATCCCTTGTTTTAAAATCTTCTATTCTATAAGTTTCAACATATAGCGTGGTGTCCCGGGCTAAGGGTTCCAGTTTTATATTGTTTAGTTTTAGTAGCTCGGTAATTTGCCACCAACCCTGTGGAATAATATATGCCCTGGGAATTTCGATAGTATCTTGTGCAATAAAATTATTATAATAGTCTATTTCTTTGGTAAATGGCTTTTCTGTATCAAATTTTAAACGTTCATCACCGGTTATTTCACTCGCAATCATGTTGCCTTCATAACCTTTAAAATTTCTTTTGGTGGGATTTTCATAATCTGGTGTATAATTAATGGGATACCAGCGGTCTGTCAGGTATTTTCTCGATGCTCTTTTACGAATGTCTTTCATGCGTTCCCTATTGGCTTCTGCAATGCCTATCATACTGTGCATAAGCTCGTAGGTACCTTTTACCCTTTTTGGATAGGGCTTAAGCATATGGGTTTCAATCATCATTCCAATGGTGTTCCAAAGGCTGGTATAGCCAGTAGAATACCTGGGAAGGTCGTTAAATTGCGTAAAACCATCATCAGGCACTTTATTAAATACATTTACATAGGGCGTAATGTCCCAGTCTTTTTTCGCAAGTGAATCTTCCAACTGTGGTATAATTTGCTCATCTAAATAAGCGCCCAGTTCACCCCCTAGTTTATTGTGTTGGGTAAACAAGTGGGTTAATGTATACTGGTAATCGGCACCATTGCTAACGTGATTATCAATAAAGATATCGGGTTTCACGTGATGAAAAATCTTATAAAAACTCCGGGCATTACGCGTGTCGGCTTTTATAAAATCCCTGTTTAGATCATAATTTCTGGCATTTCCTCTAAAACCGTATGCTGCAGGCCCATTTTGATTTGTACGGCTATGGGAGTTTCTATTTAATGCACCTCCAACATTATATACAGGAATTGTGGCTAAAACTGTATTTTTCGGTGCTGTAATAGAATCTCCTGCCAAATCTCTAAAAAGCATCATAGTAGCATCAATACCGTCACTTTCGCCCGGGTGTATGCCGTTATTTATAAGAATAATGCTGTTTTTATCTCTTAGTTTTTCAAAATCAAAATCTTCAGCAGGGCTGTAAATTGCAAGATGAAGCGGTTTTCCGCTATCGGTTTCTCCAAATTCTTCCAGGCTCACTTTGCCGGAACTTTCTGCCAACTCGCTATAGAAATCTATAACTTCGGCATAAGTAGCGGTTTCTTTTCCATCACTTTTTTCAAAACGGGTTTCAAAATCATAATCGGTAACCAGTTGGTATTTCTCGAAGTCACAAGATGTAAGTGAAATCAGACATAAAAGTAAAAGGAGATATTTTTTCATAGTATCCTAAGAAATTGGAGGGGTAAAATTAACTAAAACCCGTCTAGCCACCAAACAAGCTATACTAATTAGTACTTGTTAAAGTAAACCTAATCTGTTTTAAAAACTTTTTGTCTACTATTATTAAAAGTAATTTTATTTGCTAATTAATGATAAAGGCTGTTATATAATTTTCAATTTTGTAAACTAAGACAGTCAGGTTAACTTTCTCGCGGCAAGTAAACGGGGTATTAAACAGAAAATTTTTGGATTTCGAGGTGGTTATAAGGCCTTACATCTCAATTATTGCGTAAAAATTAAAATAGTGGATAAAAAATTACTGGCACTGCTGTGTTTTTTCTTTTTAAACAAGCTGTTCTCACAGGAAAATCAATTTAAAATATTAACACTAAATACTGAGCAGGTGGTTAGGGAAGCCCGTATTTTTAATGCTTCAGGGCTTGTGGCTGTCTCAGATGAATATGGGATTTTTGAGCTGAACTCCCGGGAATTGCCGGGAAATTTTACTATATCGGCCATTGGGTATAAAAGTTCACAGTTCTTTTTGCAGGCTTCCAAAGAAATTCAGCAACTTTATTTAAGTCCTGGGTCAGAAAGCCTTTCAGAAGTGGTGGTGCGAAGTACCAATATTCCTAAAAGTCTTAAAAACGTTCCGGCTTCTGTGAATCTGGTGACTCAAACAGATTTTAAACGAACCGATGCTACAAATGTGCTGGAAACATTTAACACTGTACCTGGACTATTTGTAAATCAGGGAGCTTTAAATACCAATAAAATAAATATCCGTGGAATTGGCGCTCGTTCGCAGTATAGCACGAATAGGATTCAGGCATATTTTGAAGGAATTCCGCTTACCACGGCCGAAGGGGAGTTAACCTTAGACGACTTTGACCAGGAAAGCCTTGATAGAATTGAAGTTATTAAAGGGCCAACCTCCAGTATTTATGGAGCGGGTTTAGGGGGATCTATTAACTTGTATGCTAAACAATCTAAACAAGAGGAAGCCCAACTTACGGCCAAAACGCAATTTGGCAGTTTTAATACCAGAAAACAGGTTTATCAGGCCTCCAATACCACTAAAGAATCTTCAATTTTTGGAACCTTTACATACTTAACAAGTAATGGATACCGCGACAACGGAAATTACGATCGGAAATCAGTTTTGGTGAATGGAAGTCTGAAAACCAGCCAAAATGGTAGTTTATCTTATTTAGCCAATTTCACCCGATTAAAAGCTTTTATTCCCAGTTCATTGAACGAAGAAGACCTAAGAAATGATCCTGAAAAAGCTGCATTTACCTGGGGGCAGGCCAGGGGGTACGAGTCTTACGATAAAGGTATGCTGGGTGGTTCTTATACACATGCCCTTTTCGATGATTTTAGCAATACAACCAGCATATTTTTAAGTTTTAGAGATGCTTATGAACCGCGCCCTTTTAATATTCTAAAGGAAGAGCGTGTTTCGGCAGGGGTTAGAACAAAATTTAATTTAAATACCCGGGTTTTCGAATTGCCTTCTGTAATTAGTTTTGGAGCCGAATATTATAACGAATGGTACGAAACAGGTACTTTTCAGAATCGATATGAGGATTTTCCCGGGAATGGAAGTGTGTTAGGGGAGCGCTTAAGCAATAATGAGCAGGATAGAAATTATGCTAATTTTTTTGCCCAGCTTAATCTTGAGATTACTGAAAAATGGAACCTGGAAGCCGGGTTTAATATCAATAATACAACTTACAATTTAACCGATCTTTTTGTGCAAGATGAGATAGATCAAACCGGCGAATATAGTTTTGATATAGTAGTTTCTCCAAGAATAGGTGCTACGTATAAAGTAGCCGAAGGTAAAAACATCTATGCCTCTGTAAGCCATGGGTTTTCAATCCCAACAGTTGCCGAGACTTTGACACCTGATGGGCAGATAAACACTAATCTCAAGCCCGAAACCGGATTAAATTATGAGCTTGGTTTTAAAGGAAACTGGCTCCAAAATAAATTGTATACCGAAGTCGCGGTATTTTCAATTCAAATAGAGAATTTATTAGTGGCACAAAGAGTGGCCGAAGATCAATATGTGGGGGTTAATGCTGGAAAAACCAATCATAATGGATTGGAATTTCTTAGCAATTATCGTTTTCTGGTAGGTGGAGATATTTCAGTAAAACCCTATGTTAATGGGGCTATTAACTTCTTTGAATTTGATGAGTTTGTGAATAATGATGAAGATTTCTCCGGAAATAAGCTCCCCGGGGTTCCTAAATATACGCTAAACCTGGGAGTGGATGTTCAAAGTGATTCAGGTTTTGAATTTTTCGGAAACTATAGAAATGTTGGGGAAATTCCGCTAGATGATGCAAATTCGGGTTACACCAATCAATATAGCCTGTTGAATTTTAAAGCGGGATATACTTTTAAATTGTTTCAGGCATTAAACCTGAACTTCTACGGAGGTGTGAACAATGCTTTAGATAAAAATTATGCAGCGAGTATTGTAACCAATGCTGTTGGATTTGGAGGCGCTTCACCACGTTATTTTTATCCCGGAAATCCCAGAAATTATTACGGCGGACTTCAACTGAATTATATTTTTTAAGATTTCGGGAGTATTTTTGCCACGAATGCACCAATAATTTTTTCAGAGCTATGAAATCTTCATTTGGAGCTTGTCCTGAATTCACTTCGGGAGGTTAGGGTGCTACCCTCACCACATTGGGCACCATAAACTCATAATTTCCTTTATTACGAATTACATCCCGAACTACGGTAGAAGAAATATGGCTTTTACCGGAAGAGGTTATAAAAAACAAGGTATCTATACCACTCATTTTATAATTGGTTTGTCCAATGGCTTTTTCAAATTCCAAATCTTGCGCATTTCGTAAGCCTCGTAGCAAAAAACCGGCATCCTGTTCTTTACAGAAATCTACGGTAAGTCCTTTATAAGTGGTCACTTTTATTTTAGATTCATCTTTAAAAGTTTCCTTTAAAAAATGCAGCCGCTCTTCCAGGGAAAACATATACTTTTTGTTAGAATTTGTGCCAATGGCCAGAATAACTTCATCAAAAAGCGGCAAAGCCCTTTCAATTATATCGGTATGGCCTAAAGTAATAGGGTCAAAAGATCCCGGAAAAACTGCTTTTTTCATAAAAAATGATTTTGTCTTTTCCGTGAAGACGGAATACCAATTAGTCATTTCCGCATAAGCGGAAATTCAAATTTAATCATTTCAGGTAAAAGGAAAAAGAAACCCCTCCGCCTATCGGCACCTCCCCTTTTTTTAAAGGGGAGGAACTTTTAAGAGTATTAAATAATTATATAAGAATCACATCCGCTTCTATTTTTAATGGAAACTTTCTGAATTTATAAAGGCTCGAATTCCCTCCTTTGGAGCCTGTCCCGAATTTACTTCGGGAGGCTACCGTAATTTTAAAGCCGTCTCGATTGCGCTGCCAAAAAGTTCACTTAAACTTATTTCTGCAGCTGCGGCCTGTTTGGGTAAAATACTGGCTGCACTTAATCCCGGGGTGGTATTCATTTCAATAAAATGAGGTTCCCCGTTATGGAAAATAAATTCCGACCTTGTAAATCCGCGCATTTTTAGTTTTTTATAGATCAGCTTAGCGATTTCCTGCACCTGTTTGGTTTTTTCTTCCGAAATATTGGCAGGTGTAATCTCCTGTGATTTTCCTAAATATTTAGCTTCATAGTCAAAGAATTCGTTTTCAGAAATAATTTCGGTAACAGGCAGGGCTTTTACTTTTCCTTTGTAGGTAATTACGCCAACAGAAACCTCGGTGCCATCCAGAAAAGATTCAATTATCACCTCGTCATCTTCTTTAAAGCCATTTTTAGTGGCAGGAAGCAATTCTTCTTCAGTTTTTACTTTAGTGATTCCAAAGCTGCTACCGGCCCGATTGGCTTTTACAAAACAGGGTAAACCAACTCTGGCTAGAATTTCTTCGGTATTTACTTTATCTTCCTTATTCAAAAAATAATTTACTGCCGACTTTATTCCGTAAGCTTTTAAAACGCTTATTAGATCACGCTTGTTAAAAGTTAAAGCAGCCTGGTAATAACCACATGTAGTTTGCGGAATTCCAATTAACTCCAGGTAGGCCTGTAACAATCCGTTTTCGCCGGGTGTGCCGTGAATGGTATTAAAAACACAGTCGAAAGAAATGGTCTTTCCGGCTATTTTTACGGTAAAATCGTTTTTATTAATCGGGTAGGGAGTATCATCATCAGCCACTACAAACCATTCTTTTTGTAAAATATGTACCCGGTAAGGTTCATATAAATCGCGGTTTAAATTTTTGTAAACCATATTTCCACTATTAATAGAGATTCTATACTCACTGGAATAGCCGCCCATGGCAATGGCAATTTTTTTCTTCATTTTTCCGTTATCAGTTGTCAGTTATCTGTTTTTAGCGAACAATTATCAGTTGTTGGATCTCAGTTCTCGGTATTTGGGCCGGTTTTGTTGGTTTCTGATAACTCATAACCCAAAACTCATAACTGATATCACAAATCTACAAACAATCTGCCACCAAAAGCAGGGGTTTTATATCTTTGCTGCTTAGAAACAAATGTATGGGATTCTTTAAATTTATTTTTAGTAAAACTTTTTTAATTCAGCTAATCATTGCCGCTATTTTAGTAATTGTCATTGCTTTTTTGGCTTTAAAATGGCTTGATTATTCTACCAACCAGGATCAGCGTATCGCTGTGCCAGATCTGGCAAAGCAGTCTTTAGATGAAGTAGAAGATAAACTGGCAGCCCAAAATTTAAGATTTGAGATTATGGATTCTGCGAATTTTAATCCCGATTTTCCGCGTTATTCGGTGATAGAACAAGTGCCGGAAGCAGGGCAATTTGTAAAAGAAAATAGAAAAATATACCTTACTTTAAATCCCTCAGGTTATAGAAAAGTAATGATCCCTGATTTGATAAGAAAAACGCGAAGACAGGCCGAACCTACTTTAAGGTCTTTGGGCTTTGAGATTGGAGACGTTAGTTATAAACCCGATATTGCCGAAGATGCTGTATTAGAACTAAGGCATAAAGGTAAAAAGCTGGAACCTGGAGATGAACTTATGAAAACTTCTACTATAGATTTGGTATTGGGAGATGGTTCTGGAAGGTACCGAATAGGCGAAGATAGGCAGGATAGCACAACTACCGCAGAGGAAGAAATTGAATTTTAATGAAAGAAGAAGATCAAAACGAAATAGACCAACAGGACGAGACTTTATACGAACATCATAAATTTGAAGCCGGTCCCGGTCAAAAACCTTTGCGCGTAGATAAATTCTTAATGAATTTTATTGAAAACGCCACCCGAAATAAAATTCAAAAAGCTGCTAAAACCGGTAATATCTACGTTAACGAAGAACAGGTAAAACAAAATTATAAAGTTAAAGCCGGCGATATAGTGCAGGTAATGTTCGAGCATCCGCCGTATGAGTTTCTACTAACACCGGAAGATATTCCTTTAGATATTGTTTACGAAGACGATACCTTGTTGGTGGTAAATAAACCTGCGGGTATGGTAGTTCATCCCGGCCACGGTAATTATAGCGGAACCCTAATAAATGCCCTGGTATATCATTTTGAAAACCTTCCCAATAACTCCAGCGATCGCCCGGGACTTGTACATAGAATAGACAAAGACACCAGCGGACTCCTGGTAATTGCAAAAACAGAGGAAGCTATGGCGCACCTCTCAAAACAATTTTTTGACAAAACCAGCGAACGCGAATATGTGGCCCTGGTTTGGGGAAATATAGAAGAAGATGAGGGCAGGGTAGAAGGCAATATTGGAAGGCATCCTAAAAACAGGTTACAAAATACCGTTTACGAAGGGGAGGAAGCCGAAAAAGGAAAACCTGCCGTTACCTATTATAAAGTCCTGGAACGTTTTGGTTATGTAACGCTTGTTTCCTGTAAACTGGAAACGGGAAGAACTCACCAGATTAGGGTGCATATGAAGCATATTGGGCATACCCTGTTTAACGACGAACGTTATGGTGGCGATAAGATTTTAAAAGGAACTACATTCAGCAAATACAAGCAATTTGTAGATAATTGCTTTAAAATATTGCCACGCCAGGCCCTACACGCAAAAACCCTGGGCTTTATACATCCAAAAACCGGTGAAGCCATGAGTTTTAATACCCAGATTCCGGAAGATATCCAGGCTTGTGTTGAGAAATGGCGCAACTATGCCAAAAACCAGAAAGAGGTGTTGTAAACCATCTCATTTACTTTTTTAACGTCACCCCGAATTCATTTCGGGGTCTAAATTGTTTTGAAATCGAGAGTATAGGTTGGTAAGAATTTAGATCGTGTTAGATGCTGAAAAAAATCAGCATGACGTGGGTTCGCCTCATGTAGTTTTCGTCACTCCGAATTCATTTCGGGCTCTAAGCTGTTAAGAATTTAAATTGAGCTACGATATATAGAAAACACTTCAATTCAACGAACAATCTACCCGGGTCATCATCTTCCAGGAACATTTAAATGCCGGCGATTTTTTAGTGGAAGAAAGCTTCCGTTTAAACCTGATTTTAATGAATTTCCCACCCGAAATATTAAACTGGTAAGAAGCCGAATTAAGCAGCTGCCCGTTAAAATCAATAATAATTGCACCGGAATTTCTCCATAAAAAACGACCTGTACAGGTTTTTATCGGGTTGGGATATTTAGAAGATCCTTCCATAAAATCAATTTTTGGAAACTATAAGTTACGCAAAAAGATGCTTTTATAAGAAAAACCTGTAAAATTTAACGCAGCTTCAATATTTTTTCTTCGAAATTCTATTCCCGGTAATTTGGCGTTGCGCATTAGATTTAAAGCGTGAGACCTCGTTATCCCGTAGTTTAGCGTGCTTGGTTTTTCTACCCTGCACCCTGGCGCGCCATTTTCTCCAATTACGCGGGTGCATTTCCTCCTGCATAAATTTTATCACATCCTTTTCGGCCAGGCCAAACTGGTATTCAATCGCTTCAAAAGGCGTACGGTCTTCCCAGGCCATAGCAATTACGCGATCCCGCTGCCGCTCGTCTAAGTCAAACTTTTTAGTAATACTCATTTTTTAGCCGAAATTTATGAAAATATGAGCTTTTGTTGGGTTGAACATTGGTGAAGGTTTTTGTAAAAAAGAGGTGGTTTTATAAAAATGAATAGCAGAAAAGGTATAATAATTATTTGGGCGTTCCCCTAACGGGTCGGGCTTTACGTTGCAATCTTTTTGCTCGTACCTCACAAAAAGGATTTCCACTGCAATCCCTAACGCTGGAATTTTTGTTCATTATGGTACTTTAGGAACTCTTCGTCAGGTAAAAATTTAGAAGGTAGAAAAATGTCTTTACCTTCATATTGAAAGAAGTATTTTTCAAGAGTATCAGTTTTCTTTTGATTTAATAGAACCTTGGAGATTTTTATTTTGTACTCTGGAGTGATTGTTATTAAGCCATTTTCGAATGCTTTATCGTGTAGGGCATTAATTGCAATTCCATTTCTAGGATTTAAACGATTTTTCTCGTCAGAGCTCCAGGGTTTTATATGTCCGGCAATAAGCAATTCGGAATTGTTTAATCCAGTAATACAACAAGTGTTATTATAAGACGCCATAACTGAATTGCGAAAGAATGATTGGTTTACTCTTACTTTTACTAGCTGTTCTCTCGTTTTTCCTTCGTGGATATCATCAATATTGATTTGGTTTAGTTCTTCAATGGTTTTTTCTTCAAATTGGGATAATAGTTTTTCACTTTCGAATGATAAATCCTCCAAATTATTATAAAATTCATTCCAAATTAATTTGTCCAATTTACTAGAATTGGAGGCTCCTTTTATTCCTCTTGCCAGTAAACTTGGATCAAGACTAGCGAAATTAACTAATTTATAAGCGATAGAACTGGGCGTTCTGCCAATCAATTCTGCTAAATGAGTTACAGCAGGGTTTGACTTGTGTAATTTGCCAAAAGGTAATTTGAAATAAAGATTTATTGCTAATATCAATTCATTTCTAGCCCAAAGTTTTTGACCTTTTCTCATTAATTTTCAGTTTGAATAACGAATTTATTTAAGCAATATGAAGATAAACATTTATGTATTTGAGTTTCTTCAAATGTATGAGATAAATCTAGTATTATTTCAGTCCTAATCCCACATTTCGGGCAAACTACGGGTTGATTGTTAAAAGTGTAAACTTCTTCAAATTTATTCAAAGTTTTTATTTGTTTTTGGGTTCAAGACCTATTCTGAAGAATAGAAAAAGGGTTTCATTAGTTTGCTCAATTTACCACTTAATTCACAAACCAAAAAGAAAGGTTTTCCGTAAAGCGATCTAAATTTTTAAAAGCCTATAAATCCTGGCTATTCCCATATAAAAAACTAATAAAACGTGGCTTTCCTGTTTTCTATGCTTTCACTTATATTTGAAGTAAAAATCGCATAATTATGAAAATTGTTGTTTCTCCGGCCAAAAGCCTTGATTACGAATCTAAATTACCAACCACCCGGGGCACACAGCCCGCTTTTTTGGAAACTACTGCCAAATTAAACCGCCAGATGAGTAGAATGACCAAAAATGAGATTTCAAAATTAATGAGCATCAGCGATAAGCTGGCCGATCTTAATTATACCCGCTACCAGGATTTTAAAGAAGAACACAATAAAAAGAACTCCCGCCCGGCCGTCTATGCCTTTAACGGCGATGTGTATGCCGGCCTGGATGCCTACAGCATTCCCACCGAAAAGTTAGACCAGTTGCAGGATAGCCTGCGCATCCTTTCCGGACTTTACGGAATATTAAAACCGCTGGACCTTATACAGCCATATCGTTTGGAAATGGGAACATCGGTAGGTATTGAACGTAAAGATAGCCTTTATGAAGTTTGGCAGTCTAAAATCACCGAACTGCTAAATAATGAAATGGAAACAGATGAGCTTTTTATCAACCTGGCGAGTAATGAATATTTTAAAGCCATAGACACCAAAAAGTTAAAGGCTGAGGTAATTTCACCGGTATTTAAAGATTTTAAAAACGGAAAATTAAAAATCATTAGTTTCTACGCCAAAAAAGCCAGAGGAGCCATGGTACGTTATATTATAGATAAAGACGTTCACAACCTGGAAGAACTTAAAGGTTTTGATTATATGGATTACCGATTTAGCGAAGAACATACCGAAAAAGAAAACGAGCCGGTGTTTATTAGGTAGTTTCTTCAGTTTTTCAGTGAGCAGTCTCAGGGGGCGGTAGTATTTAATCGTCATCACGAACGACTGCTGAGTGCGGCGATCTTTTGTTTTAGTTCCCCTGTCATTTCGAGTTTCCGACGCGAGTCGGCAGTATCGAGAAATGCCTGGTAGTTTGTAGTTAAAAGTGAAGCGTTAAAAGGTTAATAGGGAATAGGGAATAGGTAAGAGAAAAGAGACTAGAATAAAGAGGTAGAAGTGAGGAAACCCATAACTGACTAAGACTACAGTCTAATAACTACCGTCTAGAGGGGAGAGTTAAAAGGTTAATAGGGATTAGGGATTAGGGAAAGAGGCAGAAGT
>NZ_JAEHNY010000006.1:84682-86547 GCF_016236975.1 Salegentibacter maritimus | reverse complement strand
TAGGGATTAGGGATTAGGGAAAGAGGCAGAAGTCAGAGAATTTAAAAATCCATAACTGACTAAGACTACAGTCTAATAACTACCGTCTAGAGGGGGTGAAAGTTAAAGGTTAAAGGTTAATAGGGAATAGGGATTAGGGATTAGGGAAAGAGGCAGGAGTCAGAGAATTTAAAAATCCATAACTGACTAAGACTACAGTCTAATAACTACCGTCTAGAGGGAGTTAAAAGTTAAAAGTGAATAGTTAATAGGGAAAGAGGTAAGAGAATAGGGAAAAGAGAAAAGAATAAAGAGGTAGAAGTGAGGAAACCCATAACTGACTAAGACTACAGTCTAACAACTACCGTCTAGAGGGGAGGGTTAAAAGGTTAATAGGGAATAGGGATTAGGGAAAGAGGTGAGAGACTAGAGAATAGTTAAAAGAATAAAGAGGCAGAAGTCATGGAATTTTAAACCTATACCTGACTAAGATTAGAGTTTAACAACTACCGTCCAGGGGGGAGTTAAAAGTGAATAGTTAATAGGGATTAAGAAAAAGGTAAGAAAATAGAGAAAAGAATAAAGAGGCAAAAGTCATGGAATTTTAAACCTATACCTGACTAAGACTACAGTCTAATAACTACCGTCTAGAGGGGGTGAAAGTTAAAGGTTAAAAGTTAAAAGTGAATAGGTAAGAGAATAGAGAAAGGAATAAAGAGGCAAAAGTCAGGAGAACAACAAACCCCAAACAACAAACTCCAAAACAAAAAAACGCGAATCACAATGTTTCATCACACTCATCCTTTTAAACCATTTATCCCAAAAAATGCTACAAAACTAATTGTAGGTACCTTGCCGCCACCGCGTTTTACCAAAGGCGAATTAAAAGAAGGCGACGTAAATTTTTGTTATGGCAGTCGCGACGGACTCTTATGGATTGTGCTTGATGTTATCTTTGAGTTGGGCCTTAAATTTGAAACTACAGAAGCGGCTATAAAGCAACGCAAAGACTTTCTTAAAAGGAGAGGGATTGGAATTTGCGATATGGTGGAAAGCAGTAGGAGGGATAAGATAGATGCTTCAGATCTTGGAATGCAGGAAGTGGAACTTCGAAATATTACTGAAATTCTACAACAAAACTCCAAAATTGATACTTTGCTTTTTACCGGTGGAAATTCTAAAAATGGCCCGGAATATTTTTTTAGAAGGCATCTAAAACAAATCGAAAGTGATATCAAATTAAAACTAATTTCTAATGAGGTACCCAGGGTACATCAATTTTTGCTGGATGGGCGACTTATAAAAACCGTATCCCTAACCGCCCCATCGGGTTCGGCTAATCGTGCCATTGGAAGTATGGAGCTTTACAAGCAATTAAAACAAAAAGATAGAGATTTTAATACCATAGATTTTAGGGTAATGCAGTATAGAGAGTGGTTTTGAATTTTACGACTTTAACGTCATGCAAAACTTGTTTCAGCATCTAGCATGTTTAAAAATGTAAAATTTCATCTTAGACCCCGAAATAAATTCGGAGTGACGAATGCTACGTCATCCTGGGATCTAAACTGATTGAAATAACACTTATTTAGAGCTTTGATGAAGAAACAGCCTGGACTCTCGATCAAAAATCGGGGTGAAGAGCCACACGTCATGCTGAACTTATTTTAGAGCCTGCCCCGATTTGAATTCGGTTCACGTAAGCTGCGTCATTCTGAACTTGTTTCAGCATCTAATATGATCTAAATTCACCAACCTATACTCTCGATTTCAAAACAACTTTGACCCCGAAATAAATTCGGGGTGACGAATGCTACGTCATCCTGGGATCTAAACTGATTGAAATACCACTTAATTAGAGCTTTGATGAAGAAACAGCCTGGACT
>NZ_JAEHNY010000006.1:0-84632 GCF_016236975.1 Salegentibacter maritimus | reverse complement strand
TTGAATTCGGTTCACGTAAGCTGCGTCATTCTGAACTTGTTTCAGCATCTAATATGATCTAAATTCACCAACCTATACTCTCGATTTCAAAACAAATTAGACCCCGAAATAAATTCGGAGTGACGAATAAATAAACATAATATAAAAGAAAGGTAAATAAAAAGAAAGAAACCCTGAACTAAAAGTTACACTCTTAATTCAGGGTTTCCAGACGTAGTCAACTTACAACTACTGTAATTCTTTCTTTTCCTGTTCGGCCATTGTGGTTGGTTTTACCTTAAATTTTTTACGTTTAGGGCGTAACCTTCCGTGCGTGCCTATTGCAATTTTTCCTCGTTTGGTTTTTTTATCTCCTCGTCCCATAAATTTATTTTTTGTTTTGTTGGTCTTTTATGGTTTTTTCGTCAAAATCTACCTCGTTGGTCTGCTTATCCGTTTTTCCAGTTGGGTTGGTTGGATTTGTCTGATCTTTTTTCCTTTTTCTCTTGCTATCTTCAATTGGTCCTCCCATAATCTTTCATTTTTAGATTCACCTCTAATTTACGAATTGAGGCTCTAAAAATCTGCTAAGACCTTGTTAGAATTAGGTTAAACCGGGCGAATACTTTTAATAAAATCGGCAATATTAGCTTTTCCGTGAGCGTTGAGGTGTTTTATAAATGCGGAGCCAATAATGGCACCTTTGGCAAACTCGGTAGCCTGATTAAAGCTTTCTTCGTCACTAATTCCAAAACCTACAATTTGTGGGTTTTGCAATTTCATTGCCGAGATTCTTTTAAAATAATCCCTGGTTTCTCTGCTAAAGCCCGAGGTAGAACCGGTAACACTTGCGGTACTTACCATATAAATAAATCCGTTGGAAACCGAATCTATAAACCTTATACGCTCTTCTGAAGTTTGCGGGGTAATCAGGAATATATTCTGAAGTCCGTTTTCTTCAAAAATTTGTTTATACTCCTCATTGTAAACATCAACAGGAAGATCAGGGATTATAAGTCCGTCTATTCCGGTTTCGGCACATTTTTTACAAAATTTTTCAACGCCATATTGCAGAATAGGATTAAAATAGCCCATAATTACCAGGGGAATTTCTACTGAATCTCTAACTCCTTCCAGTTGTTCAAA
Source organism: Salegentibacter maritimus (assembly GCF_016236975.1). NCBI lineage: Bacteria > Pseudomonadati > Bacteroidota > Flavobacteriia > Flavobacteriales > Flavobacteriaceae > Salegentibacter > Salegentibacter maritimus. The sequence goes on along the minus strand of NZ_JAEHNY010000006.1, from coordinate 83,507 downwards.
AAGTTTATTGGTAGTCATGCCATTTTGTAAGGCTTTTGTAGAACTTTCCTGAATAGTAGGTCCATCGGCCAGGGGGTCGCTAAACGGTAAGCCGATTTCAATAAAATCTACCCCGTTTTTTTCTAAATCCTGAATAATGGAAACCGTGTCTTCATGCTCGGGGTAACCGGCGGTAAAATAGATGGAAAGCATCTTATGTGCTTCCTGAAGTTTTTTATTTATTCTATTCATTTTCATAATCTTATATATCGCCATTCTGAATTCATTTCAGAATTTAACTTGTTTTCAATTTTTTTCGCCACGAATGCACTAATATGTTCTTTCCCATTGTAATGGCAGCGCACAAGGCAATCTGTTTTTTTACGTCATTCTGAATTTATTTCAGAATCTAACTATTTAAGATTTTGCAATAATCGAAAAATTAGAAACTGAAATAAGTTCAGGTTGACGGTAACTCATATTTTGTTTTAAAACTTTCATTATAATTCCCCGTTTGGGAATAGAGAGCTTTCTACAAGTCAAAATAATCAATATACGTACTCAAATCTTTATCCCCACGGCCCGAAAGATTAATCACTACAACATCGTCTTCTTTAAATTTACGATCTTCAAAAATTGCCAGGGCGTGAGATGTTTCAATAGCCGGAATAATCCCTTCCAGTTTGGCCAATTCCCGGCCGGCATCCATCGCTGCCTTATCGGTTATCGAAATAAATTCTCCGCGGCCACTTCTAAATAAATGGGCATGCATAGGGCCCACACCGGGATAATCGAGTCCGGCAGAAATAGAATAGGGTTCGGTTATTTGACCATCTTCGGTTTGCATCAATAGCGTTTTACTGCCGTGAATAATACCTTCTTTTCCCAAAGCCGAAGTTGCGGCACTTTCGCCACTTTGTATGCCTTTTCCAGCAGCTTCAACCGCAATAATCCCAACATCGGGATTATCCAGGTAATGAAAATAGGCTCCGGCAGCGTTACTTCCGCCACCTACGCAGGCCACCACATAATCTGGGTTTTCGCGATTTTCTTTTTCTTTTAGCTGAACTTTTATTTCTTCAGAAATCACTGCCTGGAATCTTGCTACCATATCGGGATAGGGGTGGGGGCCAACCACAGAACCAATAATATAATGCGTGTCTAAAGGGTTATTGATCCAGTCCCTTATCGCTTCGTTGGTAGCATCTTTTAGGGTTCGGCTTCCCGATTTTGCCGGAACAATTTTAGCACCCAGCATTTTCATTCTGGCTACATTGGGAGCCTGGCGTTCAATATCAATTTCGCCCATATAAACAACGCATTCAATGCCCATAAGTGCACAAACAGTAGCAGTAGCCACACCGTGTTGCCCGGCACCGGTCTCAGCAATTATTCGGTTTTTTCCAAGGCGTTTTGCCATTAAAATCTGGCCTACCGTATTATTTACCTTGTGGGCACCTGTATGGCAAAGGTCTTCGCGTTTCAAATAGATTTTTGTCCCGTATTTTTTACTGAAGCGCTCTGCATAATACAAAGGCGTTGGTCTCCCTACATAATCCCGAAGCAAATCTTTAAATTCTTTCTGAAAAGATTCTTCTTTCATAATATCCAGGTACTGCGAACGCAATTCCTCTACATTTGGATAGAGCATTTCTGGAATAAAAGCTCCTCCAAAATCGCCGTAATATCCTTTTTCGTTAGCCTGATAGCTCATTTTAATTTTTTTATTTGTGTGCCGCAAGTGCACTTATTTTTATAATGTTTGCAATATCCTGAACCTGGAACCTGAAACAAGTTCAGGTTGACGGTCAATTTTTAATTTTTCTTACGAGGGCAGCGCCCTTAGAAGTTTTTAATATTTTCTTTCGTCATCCTGAACCTGCCTGTTCGTTCAGACGGGTTTATTTTAGAGCCTGACCCGATTCTTTATCGGGGATCTAAGTTATTTTAATTCAAATCCAAACTGATAAACCAAAACAGATAACCGACAACTCAAAACTGTTTTCTAAATTCTTTCAGTTTTTCGGCATTTTTTAAACCTGCTTTTTCTTCAAATTTACTATTTACATCTATGGCATACAGCAAATTTTCCTTTCCATTCTCTTTAAAATATGCTTGTAGTTCACTAATAGCTTCCACCTCTTCCGGGCCAATACCACCACTTAAAAAAAAGGATTTTTTTGAAGGATATTCTTTTAAAACCTCCCAATTAAAGGTAATTCCGTTGCCGCCTTTATTCTTTCCTTTGGTGTCAAATAGAAAATAATCAACCACAGTTTCGTAAGCTTCTAAAAGCCCAAAATCAAAATCGTCTTTTACCGAAAACACCTTTATAATCTCTACCTCGGTTTCAACTAACAGGGTTTTTAATTCGGCACAGAAAGTATCGCTTTCCTCACCGTGAAGCTGAATGGCATTTAAATCGTGCTCCTTTATTTTTTGCAGGATAATATTGATGTCTTCATTAACAAAAACCCCTGTTCTTTTTATTTCCCGGGATATTTCGGGGATGCTGTCCTCGAAATACCTAGGTGTTTTTTTATAAAAAATAAACCCCATGTAATCAGGTTGAAGTTTCGCAACTTCACTGATGTTTTCGGGATGCTTCATCCCACAAATTTTCAGTTTTAAGTTCTTCATTTTATTAGGTTTTAACCACCTCCCCCTGCGGGTACTCCTCCTTAAAAGGAGAAAACCAGACTTTAGAGATAGCCAACTACTTTATTCTTTGGTCAATTTTCTCACAAACTCAGCGGCAGCTTTGCCTGGGTTTTCTGTTTTCATAAAATTTTCACCTATTAAAAAGCCTTTATACCCATATTCTTTCAAATCTTTTATCGACTCAACCGAGCTGATCCCGCTTTCTGAAACTTTTACAAAATCTTCGGGAATTTTTGCTGCAAGCTGCTTGCTTGTATCTATATTTACTTCAAAAGTCTTTAAATTCCGGTTATTTACCCCCAGCATATCTATACTTGGCATAATAGATTTTTGTAACTCTTCTTCGTCGTGAACTTCAAGTAAAACATCTAAACCAATGCTTTTTGCAAATTCTGAAAGCAATTTTATCTGTTCGCGGTCCAGTACTGCGGCAATTAATAAAATAACATCGGCGCCGTGTGCTTTTGCTTCTAATAATTGATATTCATCAATTATAAACTCTTTTCGCAATAGTGGCATTTGTACCGATGCGCGTGCATAGAGCAAATCGTCTAAAGAACCGCCAAAATATTTGCCATCTGTTAATACCGACATTCCTGAAATTCCTGCATTCTCATAGCCTGTGGCAACATCCTGCACATTTAGATTTTGGTTAATTACCGACTTTGATGGGGAGCGCCTTTTATGTTCGGCAATAATACCGGTATTACTGCTTCGTAATTTTTCGGCTAGAGAAATTGTTTCTTTATTGAAAAGCGCCGATTGTTCCAATTGTGAAACGGGCACTACCAGTTTTTTTAAGACTAATTCTTTATGCTTGTCGGCTATTATTTTATCTAAAATGTTCATTTTTTTCAAATAATTTTATTTCTATACACTTATTTAAAACGTCATCCTAATTTGTTTCAGGATCTAATTATCAAAACACCTTAGAAGCTGAAATAAGTTCAGCTTGACGATGATAAGACTTAATTTTTCTTAAGGCTAACTTCTTATTCACTCAATTCTTGCAATTTCTGCAATGCTTTTAAAGCTTTCCCGGAATTTATTGATTCCCGCGCAGTTTCAAAACCTTCTTTGACACTAATTTGTTTTGCAGTGGCGATGGCCATCCCGGCGTTGGCACAAACTACATTTTCTTGTGCCCTGGTGCCCTTTCCTTTTAATATATTTACAAAAATTTCTGCGGAACTTTCTATAGAACCACCTCCGGCAATTTCTTCTTGTTTTAAGCCTTCTACTCCAAAATCTTCGGGGCTTAACATGGCTTCAGTATTATTAGAAATGGTTTTGGTATTTCCGGTAAGCGAAATTTCATCATACCCGTCTAAAGCGTGTAAAATAGTAAAATTCTTATCGGTGTTTTGATATAGATACCCATACATTCTGGCAAGTTCGAGGTTAAAAACCCCAACTAATTGATTTTTGGGAAAAGCAGGGTTTACCATAGGCCCCAACATATTAAAAAAAGTTTTTACCGCTAAAGATTTTCTGATGGGGGCCACATTTTTCATAGCCGGGTGGAATAGGGGAGCGTGCAATACACAAATACCTGCTTCTGCAATACATTTTTCAAGGAAACCGGCATCATTACTAAATTTTATCCCCAGACTTTCCATAACATTAGAACTTCCGCTCACCGAAGAAACCCCATAGTTACCATGCTTTGCCACATGTATTCCGGCACCGGCTGTAACAAAGGAGGCCGTTGTGGAAATATTAAATGTATTTTTACCATCACCCCCGGTTCCACAAAGATCTATAGGATGGTAGGCGCTTAAATCTATAGCCACACAAAGTTCTAAAAGCGCATCTCTGAAACCCTCCAGCTCTTCTATGGTAATGCTACGCATCATATACACGGTTAAAAATGCGGCTATTTGGCTTTCGTTGTATTCTCCATTAGAGATGCTAAAAAGTGCTTGCTTGGCTTCATCTTTAGAGATGGTTTCGTGGTTAATAAGCCTGTTTAATAATTCTTTCATATTTAATTTTGTCATTCCCATAAAGATGGGAACCTGTTTAATAAGTCTTGGTCACTCCTACGAATGTAGCAGTCTTTTAATACAATTGTTTTGCTTTTAGAGATTTCCGTCTGCGCGGAAATGACCTAAGCCTTAACCCAATTTTCAATCATTTTTTTACCATCTGGGGTCAATACCGATTCTGGATGAAACTGAACCCCACGAACATCGAATTCACGATGACGCAGCGACATAATTTGGCCATTTTCGTCGTAGGAAGTAGCTTCCAAAGCATCGGGCAGTTCTTTTAAAACCACCCAGGAATGATAGCGCCCCACCTTCATGGTTTTGGGCAAACCTTTAAATAGCGGTTCATCGTCAACACAAAGATTCATAGTAGTGGCAATACCGTGGTAAACCGATTCTAAATTCCCTAACTCTCCTCCAAAAACTTCCCCTATAGCCTGCTGGCCAAGGCAAACGCCAAGAATACTTTTTGATGAAGCATATTTTTCTATAATAGGTTTCAATAAACCGGCTTCACTGGGAATTCCCGGCCCCGGAGAAAGTAAAACCTTATCATATTTTTCTACTTCTTCCAGCTCCAGCTGGTCGTTTCTTATAACCGTGACCTCACAATTCATTTCTTCTAAATAATGCACAAGATTGTACACAAAAGAATCGTAATTGTCTATAACTAATATTTTTTTCATTCTACCTGGTGTGAAATTCTGTTTTTAAATACTCAAAGTCGCGTCAATCTAAACTCGTTTCAGATTCTAATATGTTAGATCTCCGAATAAATTTGGGAGCTAGCTCCCAAATTTATTCAGGATGACGTATTGTTTTTATTTTTTTAGATATCTTCAGCAATATCCAATGCTTTGGTCAATGCGCCCAATTTATTGTAAACCTCCTGTAATTCGTTTTCTTCAACAGATTCAGAGACTACTCCGGCACCGGCCTGGTAATGCAATTGATGATCTTTACTAACAAAAGATCGAATTATAATCGCATGGTTAAAATTTCCGTGGAAATCCATAAACCCGATTGCACCTCCATAGGCATCACGATTTACATTTTCATATTTTTCTATAAGCTTCATGGCGCTGTGTTTGGGTGCACCACTTAAGGTTCCCGCCGGAAAAGTATCGGCCACTACCTGCATGGTAGGGGTTTTAACATCTTTGGTGCCGGTAACTTTGCTAACTAAGTGAATTACGTGTGAGAAAAACTGAATTTCCCGGTATTTTTCCACTTTTACATTATTTCCGTGCCTACTAAGATCATTTCTGGCCAAATCTACCAACATTACGTGTTCGGCGTTTTCTTTTTCATCTGCGGCTAGTTTTTTGGCTAATTCAGCGTCTTCTTCATCATTTCCGGTACGTTTAAAGGTGCCGGCTATAGGGTGTATTTCTGCCCGGCCATCCTGAACTACCAATTGTGCTTCAGGAGAACTTCCAAAGATTTTAAAATTTCCGTAGTCAAAATAGAAAAGATAGGGGGAAGGGTTCACACTTCGTAAAGCCCTGTAAACATTGAATTCGTCTCCTTTAAATTTTTGGGAGAACCTTCTGGAAAGTACAATTTGAAAAACATCGCCACGATAGCAGTGTTTTTTTCCGAGTCTTACGTTTGCTTTAAACTCTTCATCGGTAAGGTTAGAAATTGCTTTTTCCTGACGTTCAAAATTATAAGTTGCAAAGTTTTTTACCTTAATAAGTTGCGCTATTTCGTCAATTCTGGAGTCATTGTTATAGCGGTGATCAAAAATATAGGCTTCGTTATTAAAATGATTAATGGCTATAATGTTTTGGTATACCGCATAATAAATATCAGGCAGTTGAAGGTCGCCATTGCGCTTTTTGATTTCAAGATCTTCAAAATAGCGCACTCCATCGTAAGCGATATAGCCAAAAAGCCCATTGTTTATAAATTTAAAATCTGAATCTTCGGTATTAAACTGTTTTGAGAACTCCTGGATTTGCCGGGGAACGTTTACTTCAGGAGTGATTTCTGTAGTCTTTTTACTTCCGTCAGGAAAAACTTCGGTAATTACTTCATTTTGAATTTTAATAGAAGCGATAGGGTTACAGCATATATACGAAAAACTATTATCGTTGGCGTGATAGTCACTACTTTCCAGAAGAAGGCTATTGGGATATTTATCCCGTACTTTTAAATAAATACTCACCGGCGTAATGGTATCGGCAAGGAGTTTTTTATGGCTTGTGGTCAATTTAAACATATATTGTTTTTTTTTATCACTCCGGCAAAGGCGGGAGTCTATTTAGTATATTTTTGTTTGAGTTATTTAAATCTTATAGTCAAATCTTCCCAATCGGGGTTGAAATCGTTTATCAGGTTTATTTTCCAGAGTCGATTCCATTTTTTAAGTTGTTTTTCCCTTTTAATCGCCAACGACGGATATTCGAATTTTTCATAATATACTAGTTTATCAAGTCGGTACCTGCTGCTAAAACTTTTTAGGTTTCGATTTCTATGTTGATATAATCTTTGTTTCAAGTTTCCTGTAATTCCAATATATAGTGTTCCATTTTTACGATTTGTAATGATGTAAACGTGATATTGGTAATCATTTGTCATTTTGATCTTTTTAGAGATTTCCGACTTCTCGGAAATGACGAAAAATTAAATAAAAAAAGGCTTGTCGTGAGACAAGCCTTTTGTATGATTTTATACTATAGCAATGTTACTTCACGACGTTTTGACGTAAATTGTTCCACCACCAAGTATTTGCTATTCTGTTTTTCATTGCTTCAAAGATAGAAAGCCTATTTTAATAACCAAACGAAATTTTAAAAAAGAAAAGCCGAAAAAGTAAATTTAACTTTTTCGGCCCTATTTCTATATTTTAAAAAATTAGAATTTCAATTCAATATTTAAATCGAAATTGTCGTAGATAGTTTGGTCTCCCAATCCGCTGAAGAAACTACCAGAATTGTATTTCACGTTATATTTAGAACGATCTATTGTTAATTTTGTAGTTGCGGTATTATCGTTGTAATCTAAATCGAATGTTATGGGATGGGTAGTGTCTTTAATAGTAAGATCTCCAACTACGCCATAGGTGCCATTATCTTTTTTGGCTACACTCGTAATTACCAGGCTGGAGGTTGGATGATTTTCTACTCCAAAAAAATCATCTGAATTTAAATGGCCTTCCAACCCTTCTTTATCTTTTCCTTTTAGATCTGTAACTGTAATGCTAGACATATCCATTACAAATTCACCACCTACAATCTCATCGTTCTCAAAACGGAGTTTTCCATCTTTTAGGTCTATGGTTCCAGAGTGTGAACCCAAAACTTTCTTTCCTGTCCAGGCAATATTACTGGCCTGCGTATTTATTGACTTTTCCATAATTTATTTTTCTTTTTTATAGCAATTTTCTTCCCGATCCTGTTTAGAATTTTAGGTCTACGTCCAGTTCAAAGTTGTCATAGATGGTTTTATCACCAAGATTATCAAAGAAACTTCCCGAACCGTAACGAACATCGTATTTAGACCTGTCTATGGTTAATTCGGTAGAGGCCGAATTTTTGTCCATATCTAAATCGAATGTAATTGTATTTGTTTTTTCTTTAATTGTAAGATCGGCAACTACACCATAAGTATCGTTGCTTTTCTTTGCAACACTGGTGATTACCAATTTTGAACTAGGATAAGTACTTACTCCAAAAAAATCATCAGATTTTAAATGGCCTTCTAACTTTCCTTTGTTTTCGCCTTCAAGGTCGGTTACATTAATTGTGGTCATATCCATAACAAATTCTCCACCTTTAAGCTCACCATTTTCCATAGTGAAATACCCATTTTTTAATTGAATAGTGCCCTCGTGAGAACCGGTTACTTTTTCTCCTTCCCACTCAATTTTACTATCTTTTATTTCAATTTTCTTTTCCTGTGCGTTTACGCCGGTAAAAGATAGCATCGATACGATAACGGTGGCTGCGAAAGCGCCTTTAAATAGATTCTTTTTCATAAGAATTTTTAATTTTAATTAATTTTAGATTTGATTTATATTAAATGGAATAATTCGTTTTCTTGTTTTCTCACTTTTTTGGCGTGTTGCATTTGGTCTTCATCGCTTCTATAACCGGCAGTAGCTATTACAGCGGTAGTTAAGTTAGTTCCCGATATTCCCAGGACTTCATCAACCTTCCCGGCGTCAAAACCTTCCATAGGGCAGGTATCAACTTTTAGGTGGGCAGCAGCCGAGAGTAAATTTCCCAGGGCAATATATGCTTGTTTTTGTGCCCATATTTTTTGCTGCTCTTCGGGTTTATCAACAATATTTGAGGTGAGCATATCTTTTAATCCGCTTAAATCCTGAACTTTAATTTCCCTGATTTTACTAATATTTTCCAGGTAAGAATCAATATAGTTTTCGTTTAGTTTTTTTAGCCCTGCGAAAATAAAAACGTGCGAAGCATCGGTAAGTTGCGACTGATTCCAGGCAGCTTCTTTAAGTTTTTCTTTTGTCTCTTTATCTGTCACCACAAATACTTCGTATGGTTGTAACCCGTAGGAGGATGCAGAAAGTTGAATACTTTTTTGTAAATATTCTACCTGCTCTTCACTTAAAGATTTTTCGGGATTAAATTTTTTGGTGGCATATCGCCAATTTAATTTTTCATTATAATTCTCCATTATTTTCTTATTTCGTTTAAACAATTTGTCACGTACTCTATGTCTTCTTCAGTCAAGTTCCTGGTCATTTCAGCTTCTACCGCATCTACTGCCGGATCTGTTTTCTCTAAAAGTTGTAGTCCTTCTTTAGTAATAGTAATTTCTACCTTTCGCCTGTTAGATTCGCAAATAACTCTTTCGGCCAAACCTTTAGAGATTAGTTTGTCTACCAATCGGGTAGTGTTGCTCATTTTGCTAACCATACGCTCCTGAATAGTACTTAAGTTGGCCGGCTTGCCTTTTTGCCCACGTAAAATTCTCAAGACGTTAAACTGAGGAATGGAAATATCAAAAGGCTTAAGGGCTTCAGCCACTCTATCATCTATATAGCTAGCAGTCACTAATATTCCCAGGCTTAGTTTTCTGGCTAAAGGTAGATTACTGGTTTTTAATTGATCTTCAAGTTTCATTTGTTCTAACAACATTTGTATGTACAAATATAAAGTGCTTTTGTCATTTTAATCAAAAAAAAATGTTAATTTTTAATAACTATATCCCTGCCTCTTGAAGTCTTTAATTTTTAAAACTTTCAATATCTTTACGGGAAATAAAAAGGAAGATATTAACAAGTTCCCCTTTGGGAATTGAAAAACCAGGAATTTATGAAAGAGCTTAGTCAGGAAGAATGGGCATCACAATTGAAAAAAGATGACAACGCTGTAATTTTAGATGTAAGAACTGAAGAAGAAGTAGAAGACGGGTATATTCCAACCGCAAAGAACCTTGATATTTATAAAGGTCAGGAATTTGTAAATGAAATCGAAAAGCTGGATAAAGATAAAAATTACTATATCTATTGTCGTTCGGGAAAACGAAGTGCCCAGGCCTGCACTATTCTAGATCAAATGGGATTTAAAAATACTTATAACCTGGAAGGTGGTTTTATGGAGTGGGAAGGCGAAAAGGCTGAAGACTAAACACCGGTTAGTTTAGAAATTATAAAGCAGCATTTGACATTGTAAGTGCTGCTTTTTTTATTGTTTATCTTTTGATCATATAGTTATTTATTTTGTTAAATTTATAATTTAATCGGATGAAAATTTGGTTTTTATCGATAAAGTGATAGATTTGGTTGATCTATTAACCTTTTTTTAACCAAATATTTAAATTTATGATTTTAAACAAATTCAAACCACTCGCGGTAACTGCTTTAGTTGCCACATTTTTATTTTCCTGTTCACAAGATGAACAAAACGATCAGCAAATTGATGAAGAATTGGTGGCCCCCACTTCATCAAATATTATTGAAAGCCAATATATAGTTGTTTTTAATAAAGAGGTAACGGGAGATGCTACTTCTAAGTATCCCGAAAGTTATACCAAAGCTCAGGAGGCTGTGGCTAATACTACCAAAAAGCTATTATCGGAAGTGAATATTGCCGATGCAGAACTTCTTGCAGTTTACAGTAAAACCATTAATGGTGTGGCACTTAAATTAAGTAATGAAGAGGTAGAATCATTACGTAAGAAAAAAGAGATTGCTTTTATCGAGGAAGATAGAATAGTACAATTTGCACCACCTTGTGGAACTCCAAATGGTGGTCCTTGTGACGGTGATCCCGGAGATGGAGATGGCGGTGATGGCTCCTCAAGCCAGGTGACTCCCTACGGGATAGCTCGTGTAAATGGGGTTGCTTCTTATACGGGCTCTAATGTAGCCTGGGTAATCGACTCAGGAATTGATACCGATCATCCAGATTTAAATGTTGATGCTTCAAGAGGCTTTAATGCATTTACATCGGGAAGAGATGGTAAGTCTACAGACGATGGGAATGGCCACGGAACGCACGTAGCAGGAACCATTGCCGCTTTAAATAATGATATTGGGGTTATTGGAGTGGCTCCCGGAGCTACCGTAATTCCTGTAAAGGTATTAGACAGCCGTGGTAGCGGTTCTTATTCAGGGGTAATTGCCGGGGTAGATCACGTAGCCGCATACGGGAGTGCAGGTGATGTAGCAAATATGAGCCTTGGAGGGCCAACCTCCGCTGCTTTAGATAATGCAGTTCTTTCTGCATCTAAAAAAGGAATTATTTTCGCACTTGCCGCCGGAAATGAAAGTTCTGATGCTAACACAAGTTCACCGGCAAGAGTAAATGGAGCCAATATCTATACTATTTCTGCAATGGATTCTAATGATAATTGGGCTTCTTTTTCTAACTACGGAAATCCTCCGGTAGATTATGCTGCCCCGGGAGTTGCTATTAATTCTACCTGGAAAGGTGGTGGTTACAACTCAATTAGTGGTACCTCTATGGCTTCCCCTCACGCTGCAGGAGTTTTACTTCTAGGAAATGCATCTACCGATGGAAATGTGAATGGAGATCCAGATGGTAATGCCGATCCGATTATTGTTCACTAAAAAACAATAAATTTAATTGATATAGAAAAAAGCTGTCTGAAAAGGTTTTAAAACCGTCATCTTGAATTTATTTCAAAGCCTGCCCCGATTCTTTATCAGGGATCTAACGTGTTGGTAATTAAAAACATGTTAGAAGCTGAAACAAGTTCAGCTTGACGAGAATAGACTTTTCAGACAGCCTCTTTCTATTTTCTAATTAGTATCCAGCGAGTACCTATACTTAGCATCTTTAAAATTTCCCCTTTTGCGATGCTGGTAATACTGGTATTGTTTTGAATATCGTCCAGGGTATCTCCGTTTAAAAAATTTAGAGAGGTATTGCTGCTGCCCATAGCTATTAAAACCAATTCGCGACCTCTACAACCGGAAGCATCCGGAATGGTAATAGAAGACGGGCTATTAGTAATTCTCAGGTAGTAAACTTCATCACCAATATTATAATTTCCACTATGAGTTCCCGTACTCACATAATTTCGGGTATGATTGTATTGCCAATCTACATTCCCCGAATTATCTGAAACTAAAATTTGATTTTCTTCTCCCCGTAATTCTGGTAAAATATATTCCTGGGCTTTGGTTCTACCTATCCCCACCGGACCTTCAAAATAACCCGCAAACACCCTTGAACTTGAGTTTCCCAGGGCACGGGCATAAATTCCATAGATATTGCCCCTGCCGGAAGATTCGCCAATTTCTGTGAAAATCCCATAATTAGAACTGTTAGCACCTTCTGTACGACCTACCGAATTATAAATTCCATAAATTCCCGAACCGCTAGCCCCCTGTGAAGTAGTGTTATAAATGCCATATCTAACCCCATCACCATCTCCCGTAACGTGATTTTTTATACCGTATTTTATAGCATCTGTTTTACTTCTATTAAGTACTTCTATCCCATAGGTGTTTTTTGTTTTGCCGGGATTATTATTATTTATTTCCAGGCCTTTTTTAATATCTTTTGAATCCCCCGGATTTATGGCAATTTGAAGTTTGCTCTCAATTGTTTCGGTACCAATACCTATGTTTCCATTTCTGAATAGGTCATCATTTATATTTCCGGGACTTTCTACGGTACCAGGTTCATAAAAATCAGCCATTTTTGCATCTGAAACTATAGACTTCCATTGCGATTCCGGGTGGTGCCAGTAATAAAAACCGGTAGGCGAGGTGTTAAAATCGGCACTTAAAAAGATAAGCATGCCGTGTTGTTCACTTCCGGGATTTTGTGCCGGGAATTTTTTTACCCTGGGAATAAGGATGCCATCTATTTTTGTGGGATTATTTATATCAGAAGCAATAATATCTAATTGTGCTTCGGGACTGGTCGTGCCAATACCCACCTGGGAATATGCGGCTATTGAGATAAGCAGAAAGCAATAAAGTATAAAGTTTTTCATCCTACTAAAAAATACCTGTTACGGAATCCTATTTCTTTAGTCAGGAGTGTTTTGGAATTCTAAATATAGTTTTTGAAAACTTTTCTTCTATAGTTCTTGCAATAATAAGGGATTTCCCCGGCCTTAGCCTTATGCTTCTTTTACTTTATTTTGTAGCATTTTTATTTCATCACGATGTTTCGCCGCAGCCATAAAGTCAAGTTCTTTTGCTGCTTTTTCCATGGCTTTTCTTTTCTCCCGAATTCTTTTTTCCAGTTCGGATTTGCTCATATAGGCAATTTCTTCTTCGGCAGCTTTTGTAGTTAGCGGTTTTTCGGCATCATATACATCTAATTTCTCCTTGATCAAGGTACTGCTCTCAAGTTTTTTAACCAGTGGGGTAGGGTTAATATTATTCTCTTTGTTATAATTTATTTGTTTGGTTCTTCTATATTCGGTTTGGTCAATAGTTTTTTGCATACTATCGGTAATCTTATCGGCATATAAAATGGCTTTCCCTTCTACGTGACGAGCCGCACGGCCAATGGTTTGAGTAAGCGAGCGGTTACTTCTTAGAAAACCTTCTTTGTCGGCATCAATAACAGCTACCAGCGAGACTTCAGGGAGGTCGAGTCCTTCTCTTAAAAGGTTTACTCCAATAAGTACATCAAACAATCCACGGCGTAGATCCTGCATTATCTCTACACGTTCCAAAGTGTCTACATCTGAATGGATATAACGACATCTAATATTAATACGCGTAAGGTATTTTGCCAATTCTTCGGCCATTCTTTTGGTTAATGTGGTGACCAGCGTTCTTTGATCTTTTTCAATTCGTGTTTGAATTTCTTCAATAAGATCGTCTATCTGATTTAAGCTCGGTCTCACCTCAACAACCGGGTCCAGAAGTCCGGTTGGTCTAATAACCTGCTCCACATAAATCCCTTCGGTTTTTTGTAATTCGTAATCTGCCGGGGTGGCACTTACATAAATCACCTGGTTTTGCAAGGCCTCAAACTCTTCAAATTTAAGCGGCCTGTTGTCCATTGCGGCAGGAAGCCTAAATCCGTATTCTACGAGGGTTTCTTTTCGGGACCTATCACCGCCGTACATAGCATGTACTTGCGGAATGGTTACGTGACTTTCGTCAACCACCATTAAATAATCATCTGGAAAATAATCCAGCAGGCAGAAAGGCCTTGTACCGGGTTGTCTTCCATCCAAATAGCGAGAATAGTTTTCAATTCCCGAGCAATAGCCCAATTCTCGAATCATTTCAAGGTCAAAATTGGTTCTTTCGTCCAGGCGTTTTGCTTCTAAATGTTTACCAATATCCCTAAAATAGTCTACCTGCTTTACAAGATCGTCCTGAATATGATGAATAGCATTTTGCATTACATCAGGCGAGGTAACAAACATATTGGCGGGATAAATATTCAGGCGTTCATATTTTTCAATAATATCATTTGTCCCGGGATCAAAAGCTTCAATTTCTTCAATTTCATCTCCAAAAAAATGAATTCTGAAAGCATTATCGGCGTAGCTTGGAAAAACATCTACGGTATCTCCTTTTATTCTAAAGTTTCCGTGGGTGAATTCTGCTTCAGTACGGGAATAAAGTCCCTGAACCAATTGGTGTAGGAATTTGGTTCTGGAAATTTCCATATCCTGTTCAATAGTAACTACATTTTTTCTAAATTCTACCGGATTACCAATACCGTATAAACAAGAAACAGATGCCACCACAATTACATCACGTCTTCCACTTAAGAGGGAAGAAGTAGTACTAAGTCTTAATTTTTCAATCTCCTCATTAATGGAGAGGTCCTTTTCAATATATGTTCCTGAAGTAGGAATAAAAGCTTCGGGTTGATAATAATCATAATAGCTTACAAAATACTCTACCGCATTATTCGGAAAAAACTGTTTGAATTCTGAGTAGAGTTGTGCGGCAAGGGTTTTGTTATGGGCCAGGACCAGGGTAGGCTTTTGTACCTCCTGAATAACATTGGCAACAGAAAAAGTTTTTCCCGAGCCTGTTACCCCCAGTAAAGTTTGGTACTGGTCGTTATTATCTATTCCGTTTACCAGCTGCTCAATGGCTTTAGGCTGGTCTCCGGTAGGCTTGTAATCCGATTCTAACTTAAATTTCATTTTTATTACCCGATATTCAGGATTGAAATGCCTGGAAGCATGTCCCGAAATTCATTTTTTTTTTCTAATTAATACCTCGTGAGTTCATAGCAAGGAAGTACTAAACTAATCAATAATCCTGCCTATTCAAACTCATATGCAATTTGTCAGGTTTTTGAGGTAAAAGATTTAAAATCAGAAGTATGATGTGTTTTTTATGGTTTACAAGTCTCTCTTTTTAAGTAGTTTATAAGATAAAAACACAAAAATAGCCGTCCATAGTAGCACAATAAGCAGTTGATCCCAGTGAATACCGTAATCCTTATCAATTTCAGAGCCTATTTGTGATGCTGCGGTTTGTACGGCCGATAGTCTTGAAAAAGGTTCTTTAATTAAATTGCTCATGGACTCCAGCGGGAAAAACCTTGCAATAGTATCGGCAACTTCAGAGGCTCTAAAGACTTTCCATTTTAAAACTCCGTAAACAATGCTTTCCAAAATCCACCAGATAAAGAGAAAGCCCAATGCAAATGCCGAACGTTTTATGAGAATTCCCAAAAACATACAAAAAGCAAAAAAACCGGTAAGTTTTACAAAATAGGCGATTATATATTCCATATCAGAAAAGATGATGGAAACCTCGGTAAAGTCTGAAAATGACAGTCCTAAAATAAGTGACACAATAAATAGAAAGATAGTAGAAACCAAAGAAAATACCATCACGGTTAGAAACTTAGAGGCGATAAATTCTTTTTTACTAAGTCCGTCTATTAAATTTTGTTTTAGGGTCCTATTGGTATATTCATTAGACATCATGGAGACAATAACAATTGCCAGAAACAGCTTGAGTAAGGCGGCTACGTAGGAGTTAAAATGCCAGATATAGGGGAAATTAAAAATTCCCTGGTCTGCAACCCGAAAATTAATAGCCCCTAAATTGAATTCTATTGATGCTATTAGCGCAATGAATGTTATTAAAATAAAATAGGTTAAAACCAGTATTTTTGCCGATCGGCTATAGCGTAATTTATGGTATTCTATCTCTAAAAGTCGTAACATTATATAGAGGGGGTTTGATTGGTTAATTCCAGGAATTGTTCTTCCAGGCTTTCTTTGCGTTTTACCAGGTAGGATAATGCAAGTCCTTTTTCAAATAAATATGCATTTATAGTTTCGGCATCCATAGGTTCTTTTAGAATGGCGGTAACCATATTTTCTTTTTCCGATACATTTTCTATTCCCGGGTGTGCTATAAGTAATTCCTGTAATAACTGCATATTTTTAGCTTGCAATTCAAAGAATCCATGGCTGGCATTTATAGCATCTACTGGGCCGCTATAAAGTTTTTTTCCATTTCTTATAATCACCACGTGGGAGCAAACCTTCTCTACTTCATCCAGTAAGTGGGAAGCAAGTAAGATGGTAGTACCTCCTGCGGCAATTTTTCTAATAATTTCCCTAATTTGGTGAATTCCTTGCGGATCGAGCCCATTGGTAGGCTCATCTAAAATAAGGATTTCAGGGTCGTTGAGTAGGGCAGAAGCTATAGCGAGACGCTGCTTCATACCCAGGGAAAATGTTCTAAATTTACTGTCTTTCCTATCCAGCAAGTTTACAATCTCCAGTTTTTCTTCAATTTTATCTTTGGGGACATCCTTAATTTTACATACCAAAGCCAGGTTTTGTGTGGCTGTCATATAAGGATAGAAATTAGGATGCTCAATAATGGCACCTACTTTTTTTAAAGCTTCGTGGGTTTTCATATTGCCGCCAAACCAGGCAAATTCCCCAGAGGTTTTATTTACCACATTCAGCACCATACCGAGTGTAGTAGATTTTCCACTTCCGTTAGGGCCTAAAATTCCGTATACGTTACCTTTTTTTATGGTAAAAGACAGGTTGTCTACCGCGGTTAATGCGCCATATTTTTTAGTAAGCTTTTTGAGACTTAAAATTGTTTCCAAAATTGAAGAAAAGTTTAAAGTATGACGACGAAGTTAGGCAATTGTTACAGATTTCTCTTTAGAAAGCTTATTTTTGATAAAAAGCTGATATAATATGGAAGAAAAGCTGATGTCTAAGAAAAAACCATCATTTGCTGTAAATGAACGGTTAAATCGATATCTGGCCAAATATAACCGAAATACTAAAATCCCTGTTTTTTATGATGACTTGCTGCGTTTTTCCGGCTCGGTTGTAGTGTACGATCAGCATGATGAAGATACTTTTTGGGTACGCTGTTATTATCCCGATTTTGAGCGGGAAGAAATAGATAATAGTTTAAAGCAGGTGTATACCATTATGCATTCTGATGGTAGTGATGATTCGCTGGAATTTTTAACCGTAGATGCTATAGATTATTGCACTTTTGGCAACTCGAAACCCTTTCGCATTAAGGTGAGAAACATTCTAAATGATAGTTTTACTTATTTCTATGTAAAAAAAGCTGATGCCTCCCGAATTTATGGGCTGGAGTTTGAGCATTTGCTATCCCCACACCGAATAAATTTTTTAGTCTATAAAGACACGTTAATTGAAGAACATATTGCGGGTATTCCCGGAGATGTTTTTATAGAAGATCATTTGCCTTTGTGCGATAACCGGGCACAAACCCAAATCGCCAAACAATTTGTAAAATTCAATGAGCGATGTACGGTAAGGTTACTGGGAGATATGCGCTCGTATAATTATGTGGTAATTCCTACGCACGATTTTGATCATGTAGAATATCAAATAAGGGCCATAGATTTCGATCAGCAGTGTTTTGAAGGAAACCTAAAAGTGTATAGGCCACAATTCTTTAAAGAAAACCTGAAAATGGTGCAGTTGGTACAGGAAAAACTTCAGGAATCTTCAATTGAACAATACCGAAAAGAAGAACGTTCCCTGCTTGCCAAAAGAATAATAAATACCCGTCCGCGCTATAAAGAGTTGTTGCGTTGTATGATAAACGATCATGTTTCTACCCAGGCCAACGTAAAAAGCTTAAGAAAAGACCTGTATAAATATACTAACGATATGAAGTTTAAACGTGCCAGTACCATGGGGCAAATTCTTAGAACAGCATTAGATTTTGTACGTCGTAATTACGAAGACGTAAATATGAAACGTTTGCTGGAAAGTTCGTGAAAGAAAAATAGGATATGTAAAAACTTTTCTTAAAATCGTCATCCTGAATTTATTTCAGAGCCTGCCCCGATTTTTTATCGGGGATCTAAAATGTCGATAATCAGAACAGGTTAGAAGCTGAAACAAGTTCAGCTTGACGATAGCTATACTTTTCATTCAACTTCTTTAACGTAAAAACAGTAGAAAAAAAGCCACGAATCCACTATTAATTTTTGTGGATTCGTGGCTACAATCTTTTTTAAAAAGATGTTTTAGTTTTTTTCTTCTTTATTAAAATAAACCAGGTAATAATACATCTGTTTTTCTTCGTCCCAGCCTTTTTCAACAAATTTATCGGCCGACTCGGCATTTACAAAATCCATTTTAATCTGGATGTTTGTATCAAGGTTTATAACACTTTTAATTTTCTTGCGGGCATCTGTTACCGCTTTGTTGGCTATAGGGAAATTGGTAAGATCTTCAATCTTATATTTAGGAGCCTTTTCGGTTTTGTAATGTTGAAATTCAGGTACTAAATCTGGATTATCTATAACTGAATTTAAGAAGTTACTTTCTTCAAAATCGTCATTTTTAGCGAAGTAATCCATACTTCGGTTCATAAACATGACTTCTTCTTTTTTGTCTTCAGCAGGTAAAACCACGTCTTTGGCAAAGTTCTTACAGAAGTTTAAGTAACTTTTGGTGTTGTAATTTTCATCGCGCATTACATCTACTCCTAAAAAGTTTTCCAGCCAGTATTTGGTGTCATATTTATTAGAGTCTACCGAAAGGATTTTATAACCTTCAGCACGGTTTTTATTGAAAATTAGCGCACCTTTATCTAACTTATTTAAGTTGATTCCCTGTTTAACAATCATTTCCAGGATACTGCCATTTTCTTCAAACTGAAGAAAATCATGTTTTAACTCAGATTTAAAAATGCCAATTCCTGAAACTTTCTCATTATCAATTTGTAGGTTCTCAAAATAGACTACATAAACTTCTCCACTTTTAATATGCGGATGGGCAGATTGCTCAAATAATAGTGTTGTAATTTTCTTAGAAGCTTCGTGTATGTTGTCTGGATTATCAAAAACAGCATTGGCTAAATTATAAAGTTCGTTGAACTCAAGATCTGTATCGTGAGAAAATTGGAAATAATTTTCTTCCTTTTCTCTAAAAGGTTTTAGGAAATACTCCTTAATTAGTGGAGTGATCTCATCATTTAATTGATAAGGAGCAGACGAAAGAAAAATATTTTCATTTCGGCTTTTATTGCCAACTCTATGAATAGACAGCGATTCAATTTGCGCATTAAAAAGATTAATCATTCGGTATATAATTTTTTCAATTCCGTTTCGAATATACGAGATAAACCAAAGCGGAAATTTTATTTGTTGTTTAATGGCACTGCCAAAGGGTGTAATACCCGGAGACTTGCCTCGAAATTAAAAATTTGTTTCCATCGAATGCCTCGTGGGCTTGCCCAAGGGTAATAAGACCTTTAACTACTATCAAGTTTGAAATCTGAATACCCACGACGCTTGGAGACCGGTACAGTAAACAGTCAAGTTACGCTTATTTAAGGTCCAGAAGCGGGTTCGGGATAATTCCTCCGAAATCAGTTCCAGTTTTCATCAAACGAAAGGTCGTCGTAATCGTTGGTATTAAAACCCTGGTCAAAAATATCACCAGAACCGCCATCGCCATCATCCTCGCCTACAAAATCTTTATCTGGTGCATTGTCTGGAATTTGCCCGTGTACAAACATAAGGTTGGGGTAATCTCTTCCATCTTCAATTTCGCCAATCTGTGCCAATTCTATTAAAAAGGTCCACATTTTTAGAAAGTCGTACACATAGATTATGTTTCTATTATCTTCATCTAAAATAGATTCCAGGCTGGTTTCGTTCATCAATCTAACTTCACCACCCATATCAAACTGCGAAAATTCTTCGCCTTGTTCCCATTTTTCGTCACTTAAG
Source organism: Salegentibacter maritimus (assembly GCF_016236975.1). Lineage (NCBI taxonomy): Bacteria > Pseudomonadati > Bacteroidota > Flavobacteriia > Flavobacteriales > Flavobacteriaceae > Salegentibacter > Salegentibacter maritimus. The sequence continues at coordinate 63,223 of NZ_JAEHNY010000006.1, read as the reverse complement.
TAGAATGAGGCCATCTCGGTACCATCAAAACCAAACGACTGTAGAATGGTGTTATGAAGATCTTCCAGGGTGTTGTCTTTTAGTATTTCTATATCTCTAAATACATCTTCCTCTGCATCAAGAATTACTCTAAATCGGTAAACCATAATTTCAAATTTTAGGGGGCAAAGTTACGAAGTTTTCAACTTTCTGCCGGCGGTAAAGCTTTCCAATAATAAATAAAATTGGAATCCAAATAAAGCCGAGGCGATTACTAAATGTAGCGATTGGGTTGTAAAAGGAAAATCGAAATTATACATGGCAATTCCCGTTATAATTTCGAGGGCTATTAGCCATAGTACCCAGTTTATTTTTCCAAAATTAAGTTGAAGTTTACGGTTTTTCCACCAAAGTACAAGGTTTACCAGTATTACAAGAATGGAGAAACTTCGGTGAATGTAAAATGTTATATCAGGATTTGCCAGCCACATTTCCCTGGCATCATAACCAAATGCTTTTATTTGTTCATCTACAATTTGCCTTACTTGAGTTCCTAAAACCACTTGAATTAAGGTAAGTGCAAGAGCCAAAATCATTAAGTTTTTAAAGGTTTTATTAGGTCTTTTAGATTGTTGTTGTTTTCCTGAAATATAGAGTAAATAAAGTAAAACCGCTACAATTACCAGGGCCATAACCATGTGTATGGTGATTCTAACCGGAGATAGAACCGAATAAACAACGGTGGCACCCAGCCACGCCTGGAATCCCATAAGAAATACACTAAGCCAGGAGAGCAAAGTGATTTTTTTGTTGCTTTTCCATTTTCTGAAAGAAAGTATAGCCATAATAAGCACGGCAAAACCAGCCAAAGCACCTGCCAACCTGTTGATATATTCTACCCAGGTATGTACGGGGTTAAAAATGGCATAATCGTGTTTGGTATAGGTGCTCCAATTTTCTTCGTTATAAACTTCTTTTGATGTGAAGTCCTCTGCAGCTACTTTTAAAGTTTCGTCAACAATAATTACCTGGCCTTTTTCATATTCCCTATTAGCCTGAAATTCCAATTCTGAGACTTCTGTTGGGGGAATGTAATAGCCGAAACATTTTGGCCAATCTGGGCAGCCCATTCCAGAGCCTGTCATTCTAACAACTGCACCGGCAACTATAACCAGGTATACGAGTATGAGGGAAATTTTAACTGATTTTCTATACATTTTTTTAAACTTTATTGGCACCGCCAAAGGGTGTAATACCCCGAGGCTTGCCTCGAAATTAAAAATTTGTTTCCAAAGAATGCCTCGTGGGCTTGCTCAGAGGTAGTTTACTTTTTAACTCGATAATAGATATTTCAATATTTCGAGGCTAGCTTTAAAAATAAAACAATGCTTTTAAAATTTTACCTCTTAAGCCCACTGCCTACTGAGACTGCTTACTGGCCACTGTTAACCCAAGTTCTTTTCCTTTTTTTAGCATTAAATTCCTTGCGGCTTCATGTTCATTTGGAATTTCTCCTTCCAGAATTGCTTCTTTAATGGCATCTTTTATAATACCAATTTCTCGCGAGGGCTTAATATTAAAAGTCTCCATAATTTCTTCGCCGGTAACCGGGGGTTGGAAATTACGCACCTGGTCGCGCTCTTCCACCTCTTTCATTTTACTGCGAACCACTTTAAAATTGTTATGATACTTTTTAAAACGATTAGGGTTTTTAGTGGTGATATCGGCTTCACAGAGTGTCATTAGGTCTTCAATATTTTCACCCGCATCAAAGATAAGTCGGCGCACGGCAGAATCGGTTACGTCATTGTCTACAATAGCTATGGGGCGTGAACTCATTAATACCAATTTCTGTACATATTTCATCTTCTCATTAAGCGGCAGGCGAAGTCGTTTAAAGAGTTTAAATACCATTTTCGCGCCCACAAACTCATGACCGTGAAAGGTCCAACCAATTTTCTTATGAAATTTTTTGGTAGGGGCTTTCCCAATATCGTGCAATAAGGCTGCCCAGCGTAGCCATAGATCATCGGTATTTTTGGCAATATTGTCTACCACTTCTAAAGTGTGCCAAAAATTGTCTTTGTGTCGTTGGCCTTCAATTTCATCAATTCCTTCCAGGGCGGTAAGTTCGGGTAAAATAATATCTAGCAAGCCCGTTTTGTGCAACAAAGAAAAGCCTTTTGATGGCTTATTGGCGAGCATTATTTTATGCAGCTCTTCTGTAATTCTTTCTTTGGAGATAATGCGTATGCGTTTCCTGTTTCTGGTAATAGCATCTAAGGACTCTTTTTCAATTTTAAAATTTAGTTGTGTGGCAAATCTAATGGCCCGCAGCATACGCAAGGGATCGTCAGAATAAGTTATATCGGGGTCCAGTGGAGTTTTAATGATTTTGGACTGAAGATCTTCAATGCCATTAAAAGGGTCTAAAAGATTTCCGAAGTTATCCTCATTTAATCCCAATGCGAGTGCATTTATAGTAAAATCACGCCGGTTTTGGTCGTCTTCCAAACTTCCATCTTCCACAAGGGGCTTTCTACTCTCTTTTTGATAACTTTCTTTACGAGCGCCCACAAACTCTATTTCCATATCATAAGCCCGTAACATTGCGGTTCCATAATTTTTAAAAACCTGTACTTTGGGTTTATGCGGTAGTATTTGGGCTACCTTTTTAGCGAGTTGAATACCGCTGCCAACTGCAACAATGTCTATATCTTTAGGGGTGCCTCGTTGCAAAATATGATCGCGCACAAAACCTCCAATAACGTAGCTTTCAAGATTTATTTCTTCTGAAGCCTGGGTGATGACCCTAAAAATATTATGGGATAACGCGCTTTTATAATTCTTCACTATTTTAATTTCTTTTGAAATTTCCTGTTATCAATATGTAATTAAATGATACTGGAAAATTATATCTTTTCTAGCCACGAATACACAAATATTTATAGTACAATTTTTTTGTGATCTAATAAATCTTTGTGGAAGTTGGCTAATATGGCTAATCTGTTTTTAAAAACCTTTAAATAATTAATACATTGAGCAATATGCTTATCGTAAATATTCTCTATAGACTTTATTTCTAAAATTATTTTATCAAAAGCGATAAAATCAGCATAGAATTTGTGTCTCAGAACAACTCCTTTATAGGTAACTGAGTATTCTTTTTCTCTTTCAAAGGGAATATTCAGCGAATTAAACTCAAGTTCTAATGCATCTTTAGAAACTATTTCAGAAAAGCCACTTCTTAAATTATTATATACATTGAATAGTGCGCCAACAATGGCATAACTTTCATCTTTATATATAATATCGGACATAATTCGAGTATTCGTGGCGAAATAATCTATTTTCTAATCACTTTAACCTTACCATCGTTACTTAATTTAATGATAGTAGAGGGTTTAGCCGATTTCTTATTTTTTTGCAAATTTACTATATAGTCCACACCTTCTAAAATTTCAGGACTAATTTTGGCGAAACTTTCCGGTGTTTTTTCACCACTAATGTTTGCCGAGGTAGAAACGATAGGTTTCCTAAATCTTTTTGCTAAATCATTGCTGAATTTATCTTTGGAAACCCTAATAGCCAGGGAATTATCAGCGCCTATTAGGTTTTCGGCCACACGAATTGGATTATCGTAAATAACGGTGGTAGGTTTTCGGGCAAATTTTAAAATGTCGTAAGCTACTTCTGGTACATCTTCCACAAATTGGTTGAGCATTTTATAATCTGAAACCAAACAAATTAAGGCCTGACTTTCGTGGCGTTTTTTTAGTTTATACACTTTTTCTACCGCTTCAGGATTGGTGGCGTCACAGCCAATTCCCCAAACTGTATCGGTAGGATAAAGTATAAGCCCGCCGCGTTTTAAGATAGTAAGGGCGTTTTGTATTTCTGTTTTAAGATCTTCCATATAAAATGTTTTTGTATTCGTGTAGTGTTTTTTGCGCCATTTGTTTTGTGGTGAAATTTTCTACCACTTTTCGATGGGCGTTTTGGGTAAACCTAAGGCTTATATTGGTTTCTTTTGCCAAAAATAGGATGTGTTCGCTTAATTTTTTAGGATCTGTCGCATCAGCTAAAAGTCCGTTTTCCATATGGCTCACAATTTCGGGAATTCCTCCAACATTTGTGGCTATAACTGGAGTTTTATGGTAGAAAGCTTCATAAATTACATTAGGGACACCTTCAGAGTTAGAGGTGAGCAGTAACATATCTAACTGTGATATTAGGTTTGCGGCATTTTCTTTAAAGCCCAAAAAGCTGATAGATGCTTCTAAATTATTAGCTTTTACCTGTTCGAGTAATGCGGCAGTTTCAGAAGTAAAATATCCAATTTGTACAAAATGAAATTTTTGACCGTTTGGCCGGTTTATTATTTGTTTGGCAGTTTCAATGAAAGTAGAAAGGTCCTTAGCAGGAATATGATTGCCAATATTTCCTACCAGAATATAATCTTCGGTTAAGCCAAGTTTGTTTCGAAGATTACCATCAGGGCTAAGCTGTTTTTGTTTTTCAATAGAAATACCGTGATAAATGGTTCTTAAACGATTTTTATCCTTAATTTTTTCTGCAGTGATCTCTTTGGTTTTATGCGAAACACACAGAATGCGTTTAATTTTTGGGTAGTTGTATTTGTAAAGTGTTTGCTTTCTGTTTTTGATGGGAAAAGAGGTCTTTTTGCTAAAAACCATTGGCGGTAAATTATAGAATTTATCGGCCAAAACAACCAGGGCAAGTGCTTTTGGATCGTGAATATGAATAAGGTCTATTCGCCTGGTCTTGCAAATTTGTATAATCTTTAAACTGTACCGAATATCGAAATTAAAGCGAAGTGGTGAAGTTTTGAACTTTAATTGATTCTTTTTGAGTCTTTTATGAAACAATCCATTTTTTACGCATAGAATTAGATTTTCCACTTCGGGAGCCTCATTTTTAAAGGCTTCACACAGCAATTCGATTTGGTTTTCACCGCCCCCCCAATTTTTTACTGCCGATAAATGAAGGATTTTCATTAGGTCTTTCTCTTTATTCGTTGCTGCAATGTTTATATTTGTCGATTATTAAAAACTTAAGTTTTTGATTAGTCAAGCCTTAATGCGGTGGTAAAAATACTAATTTACACTGCGATATTTAGCTAATCTTTCGGTCTAATTCGGGGATGGTGTTATTATTAATAGCTTTAACTTTATTTGTTGATGAAGATTTTCATTTCAAAATATCATAAATTATCCAAGAAGAACATCGAAGAAATTCTGTTGAATTTTAATGCTATTGGGCAGTCGTTTTTTGCAGGAAAAAAACATCGCAGAAATCATATTAAAATAATTGAAAAAGAGGGGGAGAAATTCAATATCAAATCTTTTAAACAGCCTAACTTCATTAACAGGTATGTGTATGTACTTTTTAGGGAATCTAAAGCTGAGCGCTCGTTTAAATATGCAGAAAAACTTATTAAAAAAGGAATTGGAACCCCTAAGCCTATTGCTTTTGCTGAAGAAGTTGTTAAGGGAGCTCTTACTAAAAGTTTTTATATCAGCGAGCATTTAGATTATGATCTTACATTTAGGGATTTAGATTTGACAATACCCGGCCACGAAGATATTTTACGTGCTTTTACCCGTTTCACCTTTAAACTTCATGAAAATAATATTGAGTTTTTGGACCATAGCCCCGGTAACACTTTAATTCAGCTAAATAACGGCGATTATAAGTTTTACCTGGTAGATTTAAATAGAATGAATTTTAAACCGCTTAATTTTACCGAGCGGATGAAAAATTTTGCCAGGCTTACTCCCGATAATGAAAAGATTGAAATTATGGCCGATGAATATGCAGAACTCATAGAAAAGTCGGAAACCGAAGTCTTTAAAAAAATGTGGTTTTTTGCCCATTCTTTTTTTGTAAAAAGGGCTAAGAATAGGGAACTGAAGCAAAGGTTTAAAAATTTTGTCGGAATTAAATAAGCGAATATAAAATTAAGGTTCTTGTTCTAAAGTTTTGGAATTGATATTTTCAATTAAATAACATCAAGAAATCTTAGAGTTTTTTTGTAGTATTAACCAAAGTTTAAAGTAAGCTCTTCCAATAAGAAATGAATTATTTTTTTAGGAGAGTTATGAATAAAATTAAAATGTTTAGCTCAATAAAACGAGGTGATGTTTTAAGTTTAAAATAGTCATTTATAATTTAGAATAATGTTTCAGCACTATATTGTTACTCGCTTCAATTTAAGAGCGAAAGACTGGACTACTACAAAAAATAATGAAGAAGTGCTAACTGATGAATGGTTAGAGGAGCGTTTTGATTTATTCGAGAATTATTGTTTTGCATCGGTAAAAAACCAAACTAATCAAAACTTTAAGTGGTTGGTTTTTTTTGATATTAATACTCCTGAAATCTATAAACAGAAGGTAGTAGATTACAAAAGTGACTACGAAAATTTTGTTCCCGTTTTTATTGACGGTATGAAAAATTTCCTTCCCGAAATTGTAAAAACTATTAGTAATCTTGATTCCCAGGAATATATAATAACCTCACGGCTAGATAACGACGATTGTATTCACCAGAATTATATAGATGTTGTGCAAAGTTATTTTAATAAACAAGAGCATCAAGCGCTTGATATAATTGATGGTTATACTTTAGAAACCGGTAAAAATACCCGTTTGGGTGCTTTAAGAAAATTAAATAATCCATTTATTAGTCTTATAGAAAAGAAAGATGATTTTAAAACTGTTTGGTTTCGAAATCGTCATGGCTCCTGGAAATATGAAAAAAATCTGGTTAGAATAAAAAATCAAAGACTCTGGTTAAGTATAATTCATTCTAAAAATAAAGTGAATAGATTTTGGGGATATGGAAATATAAACCCTGAAAAAATCTATGATTTTAATATTTCTAAAACCCGAACAACAGAAATCTTTAAAAGTTTAGTGAGTTTTAATTCATGGCGATTATTAAGTTTTAAAAATAGGGTAAAGTTAATTAGCAAAGAAGTTTACAAAAAAATTAAAGCGGCTATAGGGCTTTATAGAAATACCTGAATTAAATAAAGCACAGGAACTTCTCTAATTTACTCCATAATCTGGATTTAATGCTTCAAGGCTTGTTACCAGGGAACATCTTAGCTTTCACTTAATCGCTTTTTTATCCAAAGTAAAATATAATTTAATATTTCGTCATTGGCCATATCCAGGGTTTGAAAGGTGAGAAAAAGTTTCTTTTGGTTTTTTTCAAACCATTTCAATTTTAGTTTTGTTGACGATAGGTTTTTATATGATCTAAAGTAAGTTAACTGCGAGTAACTACGATAATGGTAAGTGTTATTCTTAATTTCCAGATGCTCAGATAAGGAAGATAGCAGAAATTGATTTGGATTTCTAAATCTGTGTTGAATATTGTTTCTAAGTAAAGAATCTTCTTTAAAAAAATTTGTTAGAGTTGATTTTCTTACACTAACCGGAGTATGAAATCGTCTAACATATTTATCCATTTTCGCCAATTTGGCGCTGTTTTGTTGTAGTTTTTTAAAACTGATTTTATCCTTTTTTGTAGAAACATCCAGGAAGTTTAAAAATTCATGATATGATTTTCGTAATTTTTTGTTTTCATTGAAGTCTTGCCATTTACCTCTTATGATAGGTTCTCCATTAATAAAAAAATCATCTACAGAGACTTCTTTCATTACAAAAGTATCATCATTAAAAATAACAAAGTGCTCAGATAAGTTGGGGATTCTATACAACATAGATATAATAGAACACGAGTTAAAGGTGGGGAGGTATTCTTCAAATCCCCTAAAAATAATTTCGTGATCTACCAGTTCTAAGTTCATACCTTTCTTTTGAGCTAATGATTTTAGGTGATCAAAAGATTCGGGCGATTGATTATCGGTTACTAAAAAAATATTCCTAATAAAAGGCGCAAATTTGATTATAGATTTAATAGCCATATCAATTTCCCCAATTGAATTGTATCTTTTTAAGTGTTTTTTAGAGGAGAAATTTATAGGAGATTTAGAATAATTATTAATTTTTTTTTGCCAATTTTTGTCGTCGCCATCTACCCATGTTATAACGGCATCAACGGGAATATCTTCTAGAGATTCTTTCATTCTTTGAAAATTTAACCTGGTAATTTAGGTTTTAATTTGAATTATTCACTGAAAAATAAGGATTAATTTACCTTTTGTTTAAATGCTAAATTATAATATTCAAAAAAAAAGTAGCAAATTTAATACGTTAAAATCACTTAAGCGCTATTTAATTGTAGGTGGTTTTCGGTAAGTCTTTAAAGGATAGAAATTAAGGTTTTTGCGAACTTTTAGCTTTCGTATAATATTTAAGGGTTTAGGTTTTAAATGACTTTTATCGGCATGTAGAAATTTTATTGATGCATCTATTAAGCGCGCGCTAGACTTGCCATCTTTATAGGGGTGCATGTTTTTATTAAATTCCTGGATTTCTTCAAGTAAATTCACATCAGGATCAAGTGCATTTTCTATTGCGCTTTCAATTTTTTCAACCTGGGTGATATTTAGTAAGTGTTTTCCGGGTTGTGAATTTCTAAAAGTTACTACCGGTTTTTCTTGAAGCAAAAATTCAGTTACTACAGAGGTAGAATCGGCAAACAGTACATCGCTTTCTCGAAATAAAGGGATCAAATCTGTAGTATCGTAATAGGTGAGGTTTTTCCCCTGTATGTCTATAAATTTTTGAACACGTTCCTGCGGAATTTTTGGGTGGAGCACTACTTTAAAATTCCAATTTCCTTTTTTCGAAATGCGTTTTATTTCCTCTATCACATCATCATTATAGGCTAAACTCAGTTTTTTACTAAAGGTAGAGGAAATTAAGATACTAGGTTTTTCCCGCGGAATTTCTTCTAGCGGAAACAGGGGATCCAATTTGGGCCAACCGGTTTCTACTACTTCAAAGTGTCTATATTTTTTCTGCAACTCTTTAAAAGGTTGTGTAGTAAACGGTCCTTGAGTTGAATATAGATCGAAAAATCCGCGAATTCTAAAGTGCCCCTTTTTAAAATTACGTTTACTGGGGGCAATCCCATGAAATACCTGTACTTTTAAACCCGGGAGAAAATCGGCTATACTGTTGGTAATACTTAAAATAATATGGGGGTTGTAATCAATGGCCTGGTGAATATCATCTAACACAAGCTTATCTTTACTAAATTTCTTTTTGGTTTCCGGTTCATCAGCAAACCATTTTACCTGGTATCCACGTTTTTTAATTTCTTCTTCCAGGGGCTCACCAATTGGAAAAGCATAGGTATAACTGATATAAATAAGAAACCGATAATTCATATGTTGAGGTTTTTTAAAAACTCACTTAATTTTAATTCCATGAGCTCGGGATTTAATTTTTGATATAACCTGTCATTTTTAAGTTTGCTGAAGCGGGGTGTATTGTTTTTGAAAAGATGTGGTTCGAAGTCCTCCAAATGTATTGAAACCTGTTTTACATTATCTTCATAAATCGCCCAATAATTCTTTTTTACAATTGGGGAGTGTATAGAGAAACCTGGTATACCCAGTGCTTTCATAATATTGGCAGCTCCACCTTCATTTCCAAAATAAAGATCACAATTAGCCGCGTTAAGTATAAAGCCTTTTAATGAGTTTTCATAAATATCAAGAAAAATACACGATTGGGTTTGGGGACTGCACAGGTTGTAAATTTTTTTTGCTTCAGCATTTTGCATCGGCAAATAGTTAAATAATATCTGCGCTTCTGGTATTTGTTTTACAATTTTATCCAATAAAAATGCCATATAAGCTTTAGGATAAGATTTTGTGGTGGAACTTCCCAGTACACCGCACATAATTACCGGTTGGTCTATGTCTATTCCTTGCTTTTTCAGCTTCTTTCTAAAAGTCTCTTTTTCTTTGGGAGAGATAAAAATTTTAGGTCTAAGCGCTATAGGAAAGCTCTGATCCAGACCTTTTAAAAGTTGCATTCTGTTCTCTATGGCGAGACCTGCACTAGTTTGGGGATTTTCTTTATAACTAAAAGTTTTTGTATAAAACAGTCGGGTATAATTTTTATCAAAACCAAGTCTTCTAGGTGCCCCTGCAAAGTAGGTAATAATGCCTGAACTTATTTTAGAGTAAATGTCAATTATTGTAGAATAAGATTCATTACGAATAAAACTCAAAAACTTTAGAAATTTTAAAGGGTTTCTTCCTGTCTCTGGTTTATACTCAATAAGCTTATCTATAAATGGATTGTTTTCTACTACTGGCTTTGTGTGTGGGTAAATTAAATAATGTAATTCAGCATTCGGATATTTCTTCCGAAGGGCTTCAAATAAGATTGAGGATGTGAGCACATCCCCAATCATTTTTTGCTGAATTATAAGTATTTTCATACGTTTTTTTCACTCGCCTCACAGCAAAGTTTATAAGATAAAACCTTATACCGCTACATCATACTCACGTAGTGCATCGTTTAGCGATGTCTTTTTATTGGTAGATTCTTTACGTTTACCAATAATTAAAGCACAGGGAACATTAAATTCTCCCGCAGGGAATTTTTTGGTATAACTTCCCGGGATAACCACCGATCTTGCCGGAACAATTCCCTTCGTTTCTTTAGGCTCTTCGCCGGTAACATCTATAATTTTAGTAGAAGCGGTAAGTACAACGTTAGCGCCTAAAACAGCCTCTTTTTCAACTTTAACACCTTCTACCACAATACTCCTAGAACCTAAAAAGGCGTTGTCTTCTATAATTACAGGAGAAGCCTGTAGCGGTTCTAAAACCCCTCCAATTCCTACACCACCACTAAGATGAACGTTTTTGCCAATTTGAGCACAACTTCCTACGGTAGCCCAGGTATCTACCATAGTACCTTCGTCTACATAAGCACCAATATTTACATAGCTAGGCATCATAATTACTCCGCTAGAAATATAGGCCCCGTGTCTTGCAACCGCGTTAGGAACTACTCGAATTCCTTTTTCTTTATAACCATTTTTTAGTGGGATTTTATCGTGATATTCAAAAATGCCAGCCTCTAAAGTCTCCATTTGCTGAATAGGGAAGTAAAGCACCACGCCCTTTTTAACCCATTCGTTCACTTTCCAACCATTTTCAGTCGGTTCGGCAGTTCTTAACTTCCCCGAGTCTAATAGCGAAACAACTTCGCGTATAGCTGCTATGGTTTCTGTATCTTTTAGTAAATCCCGGTTTTCCCAGGCTTCATTGATCTTAGCTTCTAAATGATCCATAATATTATTCTTGATTTTCAGCAAATATAAGAGCTTAAAGCTAATTTTTGGTTCTAAAGCAATATAAACCTTACCTTTGCGCAAATTTTGAAGATGGCACGAATTATGGCACTTGATTTTGGGACAAAACGCACCGGTATTGCCGTTAGCGATGAGCTTAAAATGATTGCCTCTGGACTAACTACTGTAAAAACCCCAGAGCTTCTGGAGTTCCTTGAAAAATATTTTAAAGAGGAAAAAGTAGAACTGGTGTTGGTAGGGGAGCCTAAACAAAAAGACGATACAGCTTCAGCAGTAGAAGTTTATATTCAGCAGTTTTTAAAAATTTTTAGTAAAAAATTTCCTGAAATGCCTTTTAAGAGAGTAGACGAACGTTTTACTTCCAAGATGGCTTTTCAGTCTATGATAGATAGCGGTGTAAAAAAGAAAAAACGCAGGGATAAAGCGCTTATAGATGAAGTTAGTGCTACCATAATCCTGCAGACTTATTTATATGAGTGAGCTTAAAATGTATAATGCCTATTGAATAATTTATAATTTAAGTTGTTTAATTTAATGAAAACTGACTTAATTAATCGTTCAAATGTTTTTGCCCATAAATGCGTAAAACTAGCAATAAATCTTCCAAAAAATAAATTAGGAAGCCATATTGAGGGTCAGTTAATTAGGTGTAGTACTTCGGTTGCAGCAAATTATAGGGCCGCATGTTTAGGGCAATGAAAAAAAGCTTTTATTTCAAAATTAGGAATAGTAATTGAAGAAGCTGATAAATGTATTTTCTGGATAGAATTCGCGAAAGATGAAGATCTGCTAAATGAGAAAGATTCAAAGGAATTGATATTTGAAGCCAAAGAGTTGACATCAATCTTTATCGCGTCTGGAATCACAGCGGTAAGAAACCAAAATTCCGGGAAATGATATTATAAATTATTCATTATAAAATATAAATTCTAAAAAGAATGATTTTACCAATTGTAGCGTACGGAGATCCGGTTTTGCGAAAAAAGTGCAAAGATATCTCTGAAGATTATCCAAAACTGGATGAGTTAATAGAAAATATGTGGGCAACTATGTATAATGCTTATGGCGTAGGCTTAGCGGCACCACAAGTTGGCCTGCCAATTCGTTTGTTTCTTGTAGACTCGAGCCCGTTTGCAGAAGATGAGGAATTAGAGTTACAGGAGAGGGAAGAACTCAAAAAACTAAAAAGAGTTTTTATAAACCCAAAAATTGTAGAAGAAGAAGGAGATGAGTGGGCTTTTAACGAAGGCTGTTTAAGTATTCCTGAAATTAGGGAAGACGTTTTTAGAAAGCCTAAAATAGTGATAGAGTACCAGGATGAGAATTTTAAGGAGCATCGTGAGACTTTTACAGGTCTGGCAGCCAGGGTTATTCAGCACGAATACGACCATATTGAAGGAATTTTATTTACCGATAAACTATCCAGTTTAAAAAAGCGTTTACTAAAAAGTAAACTTGCAAATATTTCAAAAGGGAAGATTAAAATTGAGTATAAAATGCGTTTTCCCGAAATGAAAAAAGGCCGTTAATTGTATTGTTAAAGATTTAGAGAAGGTTGCGTGTCCTGATGGTTACCCCAGGCTTAGTTGAACATTATTCTTGAGTATTAGGAATATTGGGGAAGCTTTGTAACTACAAATATTTATGAGTTATCTCATAAATATTCCGGGCTAATCACTTTGATAAGTTGTTTTGGCAGCTGATATTTGCCAGCCTAAAAATAAAATCTGACAATAGGATTACAAAAACATTATTTAGAAAACTATTTATAATGCTGGGCCAAGGCCCACAAAATAATAACCTCGTCGAGGAATTAAAGATATACTATGGGATTAGATAAGATATTAGCGATTTCGGGAAAACCCGGTTTATACGAACTTACTGCACAAAGCCGCGGAGGATTTATTGTAAAATCTATTCCTGACGGAAAAAAAATGGCAGTAAATATTCGTCATAATGTAAGTTTGTTGAGTGAGATTGCCATTTACACATATACCGAAGAAGTGCCATTGGCAGAAATATTTGAAAAAATAAAGGAGAAAGAAGATGGTGGCGAAACTATAAACCATAAGTCTTCTAAAGCCGAGTTGGAAAAGTATTTTGCCGAGATCCTGCCAGACTATGATGTAGATCGTGTATATGCTAGCGATTTGAAAAAAATATTTCAGTGGTATAACCTGCTTATTAAAAACGGTATTACCGATTTCTCTACCGAGGAAGAAACATCAGCAGAAAAAGATACTTCTGGAGAGGAAGAATAAAGATTTCTGCTGTCATTGAGAAATGAAGCAACCTTGCAAAGTTACTTCAATTTGTTCTTAATGGCGTTAATTAATAAAACCTCACAGGTTCAAAAGCTGTGAGGTTTTTTGTTTAAAAATACGTCATCCTGCACTTGTTTCAGAATCTAGCATGGTTTTATTTCGCCGAAATTTTAATCCAAAATTCCCAAAAACTTAAGGCCAAAAACAAACGCAGCTTCCCGCTGGCCATCTTTATTGGAAATCACGTAGTCTAATCTTAAAAGCCTGTATTTTCCAAAACCAAGATTATCAATTCCAACCGAATATTCAGAATAAGGTTTGCTGTCTTCAGTATAGAGTGCATGGGCACCAATTACAAGGTTGTAATTTAGCCGATTTATAAATGGGATTTTCCCTAAAACCCATCCTTTAAAATCGTGTTCGGCGTGAACTTCGGCGTAAGTTTTATTTGTGCTTAATGAATAATAAGGGAGAAGGTTAAACCTGGAAACATTAGTAAAGCCATTATAAACCCTGGTTTGATTTCCTATAAAATGCCTGTAATCTAAAAAGGCCATATCTTGAGCATTCAGGAATGCACCAGCCTTTAAATTATAAGCTAGTTCACCTTTATTCCCCAAGTTAAGTTGTTGTGTAACCGAAGCATTAAAATAGTCGAAATTATAGGTTGCCAGGCTTGCTCCAAAAGCTTTTTCGTAACCCAGATAAAGTGTTGGGTACTTCTCATTGGAAACATTGAATTTACCACTAGGGTAGCTCATATATTTTTGACCAAACCTAATTCTGGTACTAAGCTTAAGCTTAAATAAATCATGTTCTCTAAAGGCTGAAGTCCCAAAATTTTCAGGTTGTAAGGGATTGTTGGAAGTGTATTCAACCCCATCATTATCAATAATTACCTGGCCGGTTTTATTAAATAGTGGTTTTCTCTTTTCATAACCAATATCGCCAAAAAAGTAAATGCCGTTAATAACTTCCTGCTGATAGGCGATTTTAGCGAAAGAGCGTTCATAAAGTTTAAGGTAATTACGTTCAAAAAATATACTGGTAATATCGTTTAATCGTTCCGAAATTGGAGTTCTATCGTTAATTTGTGCGGTTTCAATTCCGCCTGAGATTTTTAAAACCGGCCTGTTGTAATTATTAAATTGTTTTTGAAAACCTCCCTTAATCCTAAAGCGTTCATCGCTAAACCCATAATTGAAGCTGGCAAATAAACGCCAGAATTTACCGGGGTTTTCATTTTTAACGTCATTCTGTCTATAAGAAATTGTACTGGAGGTATTCCACCCCTGCACGGTATTAAAATGGGTGCCCATTAGAGGGGAGCTTATATTTAAATAACGTTCTTTAAAAGAATCTTGCCAGGAATAACCAAACACCGGAGCGCCTAAGTTAAATTTATTCCGCACTGAATCTATTGAATCTTTATATGGCTTTGAATTTCGAAGGCTTTGAATACTATCTTTTTTTACATAATCGTTTATTTCTTCATCGGTTAGCGGTACCGGACGCAGTTTTTGCCAATAGGTTGAATCCTTTTTATTGGCTGCTTCTGCAAAAGACATGATTTCATTACTAAAACTATTTTTATTGAAGTCAGGTTTAAAATTGTAGTTGCTGTAAATCGCGGTAAACCGGCCATCTCCCGAAATACCGAACATTTCAAATTTAAAATCTACAGTTTGGGAAATTTGAATATAAAAACCATTTTCTTGCGAAAACCGATAATTCTGTTTAAAATCCAGTGTTTCAATTGGCGGCACTTGTACGGCCTCACCGGTAGTTTGTAGTTCTACTCCAAAAATTTGCCATAGATCTTCTACAATATAGATATACCCTGAAAATACGCGATCTTTCTCTCGTTTCGGGCTTACTTTTATTTTATTGATAAGATTCCCGTTTTCATCATAAAAAGTTCCAACTAACTTATAATTATAGTAGTTAAAAGCATATTCTGCGATAGGTGAAACCATTTCACTGTTAATCTCAATCGTGTTTTCATAAAATGAAAAGTAAGACTCCTGGGCCGAGTTTAAACTGAAACCATTATCATCACCACTTACTTTAGAGGCAATAATTTTTTCATTAAAATCATCTGGACGTTTATAAGAAATTTTTGAAATAGTTTCGCTTAAATATACGATTCCGCTTCGGGTAGAATCCAGGCCCCCACCAAGATCGCCAACTTCCTGCCCGAGTATTTTTTCCGGGGCATTTTCAATTCGCCAAAGACCCCGGGAATAGAAACTAGCGGTATAGGCCTCCAGTTTTTTAGCATTTTGCTTCCTAAATTCTATTGCTTTTTTAATAACTGCATTTGCTAGATTTTTATCTGAAGAAATATTTATCTCATCCAAAGTGGTGGTTTCAGGCTTTAGACTTACATTTAGCTGATAGGGGAACTCTTCAATAGAAATAATCTTTTTCTGTGTTTGATAACCTAAAAACTGAAAAACCAGGTTATAGTCTCCGGGACTATCTATTTTCAATTCGTAAATCCCATTTTCATTGGATGTAGTTCCAAATTTTCCATTTTCGGTATAAATATTTACATAAGGAAGTACCTTATTTTCGGTATCGGTAACTTTTCCTGTAATTTGGGCAGTTAAATTTAATGATGAAAAAATAAGGAGGATAAATAGGATTTTATGATGCATGATGATGAATTGAATTTAAAAATAGAAAACTAAGTAAAATAATTGCTTTTTTATTTACTTTTCTTTATAATTCTCCATAAGCCAAATGCAGGGCCCAGGCTAAGAAGGCTAAGGCTGTAAACAGGTGCAACTTGATGTAAATAGTTAATTAATTGCAGATTTACTATGGTAATGACAAAGCCTATTGAATTAACAATGGTGAGAACCGTGCCTTTATTTTCTGCCACTGCGTTATTGGCTATTAAAGTGGAAAATAAAGGTGAATCTGCAACCACAGTGATGCCCCAAAAGCATAAAAATATAAGGAGTATTGTTGCTGATGTCTCCAGAAAAATTAATGGAAAAAGTAAGCAACAGACACCTGATAATAGTAAAGCTATGGAGGCGGTTTTCTTTACTCCTAAATGTTTAGAAATATAGCCTCCTAAAACACATGAAACCCCGCCAATTCCTATAATAACAAAAGACCAGAGGGAAATGTTAAAATCGCTTGTTGGAAATGAAAGTTTGTAGGCAGTTAGGATAACAGGAACAAAAGCCCAAAAAGTATAGAGTTCCCACATGTGGCCAAAATAGCCAAAGGCTGCACTGCGCAAAGGCTTATTGTTAAAAGCCTTAAAAATAGCATTAAATTTAAATTTGCCTTTTGCTTTTCGAAAAGGTCCATTGGGAACAAAAAGCAAAATTAAAAGTCCACCCAGCAAGGCGAACAAGGAAGTTGCAATAATCACCAAACGCCAGGGTAGTTCTTCGGTGCCGGTAAAAGTCTTTAAAAAATGGGGAAAAGCAGTTCCCAAAACCAGTGCACCTACCAGATACCCTAGAGATTTCCCCAGGCCTTTATCATAGTAATCGGCAGCGATTTTCATTCCAACAGGATAAATTCCCGCAAGGGAAAATCCGGTGAAAAAACGCAATAAAAGCAAGCTGTTTAAATTATTGTTGTCCAGAATTATTCCCAGATTAAAGATTGCGCCAAAAACTGCAGAGATAAAAAACAGTTTTGAGGGAGAAAACCTGTCGGCCAGGCTTAGAAAAGCGAAAATGAGTGTGCCCGTAATAAAACCAAATTGTACCGCAGAGGTTAGGTGTCCAAGCGCTTCTTTGTTTAAATTAAAGTTGAGGTAAAGCTCAGGCATTACTGCGTTCCCGGCAAACCAAAGTGAGGTACAGCAAAACTGGGAAAAAACAATGAGTGGTAAAATTTGTTTTGCCGGCCTCATCCGGGAGCTAGTTGTATTCTTTCTTAATTCTGTCTAGTTTACGTTTACTTTCTCTATCTTTTATAGTTTCCCGTTTGTCGTAAAGCTTTTTACCCTTTGCCAGCGCAATTTGCATTTTCGCAAGTCCACGATCGTTAATAAAAACACGTAAAGGAACAATGGTAAGTCCCGAGTTTCTCACCTCTTTTTCCAGTTTCCTTAATTCGCGACGTTGTAATAATAGTTTACGTTCGCTTTTTGGGTTATGATTAAAATGAGTGGCGTGAGAGTATTCTTCAACATGCATATTTATCACATATAATTCGTGATCCTGAAATTCACAAAAACTCTCGGCAATAGAGGCTTTTCCCTGCCTTATAGCTTTTATTTCGGTACCTGCCAATTTAATCCCGGCCACGTATTTATCCAGAATTTCATATTCAAATCTTGCCTTTCGGTTTTTTATATTTATGGTATTGGTATTCTTCTTCATAATCAACAAAAATAGGAAGCATTATAGAAAATACCTCTATGTTTATCAAATTCGTAACAAAATATCTTATAAAGTTTAATTACAAGACTATGATGTTGGGTTAATTATAAAGGATATGCGGCTTTCTTTATGATCTTGCTTAGCATTTTCTGCCAATATATAGGTTTTAATTATCTTTGCTGGTTTCAAATATTTATAATAAAGAAATGAAAAAGTACATATTAGGATTTATCGTGATCTCATTGATTTATGCTTGTGAAACAGAACAGGAGAGTGCGCAGCAAATTATAGATAAAGCAATTGTAAAAGCCGGTGGGGAGCGTTATAAAAATGCTGAAATTAGTTTCGATTTTAGAAAGGGAAGCTACCGAAGTAAACGCGAGGGTGGAGACTATGAATTGGAACGAATAATGTCTGATTCTACCGGAGCCCAGTATAGAGATGTGGTAAATAACAATGGTTTTACAAGGTACTATAAAGATACCGTAGTAAAACTTCCCGACTCCATGAAAACTATCTATGCAAATTCGGTGAATTCGGTTCACTATTTTGTGCAACTACCTTTCGGTTTAAATGATGCTGCAGTGAACAAAGAGTTGATGGGAAAAGACAGTATAGATAATAAAGAGTATTACGAGATTAAAGTGACTTTTGATGAAGAGGGCGGAGGAGAAGACCATGAAGATGTGTACATGTATTGGGTAGACACCAAAAATTATCACGTAGATTACCTTGCCTATAGTTTTGAAGTCAATAAAGGTGGATTGCGTTTTAGAAAGGCCTATAACCCACGAACTATAGAAGGAATACGTTTTGTAGATTATGAAAACTATAAAATGGACAATCTAAGCACTCCTTTAGATACCTTAGATGATCTGTATGAGAGCAGGCAATTGGAGTTGCTATCTAAAATTGAAACTAGAAATATAGAGGTAGAACTTTTAGAATAATAGGGCAGTATAAGGTGTTAGATGTTAATTCTTATTAATTAACTTGCTGTTTTAAAATCTTTAACGGCACATTACATCTATTTAGTTTTTGCTCTTTCTAACTTTAATTTTTAAAAATTGAAGAGTTATGGAAGAGAAAGTATTGAAGACTGTGAATCCTGCTACCGGGCAGGAATTAGAAACTTACAATTATTTTACCGATCAGGAAGCAAAAGATGCCGTAGAGCAATGCCACCAGGCATTTTTGAAATGGAAATTGAAATCTCCAAAACAAAGAGCTGAAATAATAAAAGCCATTGGAGAAAAGTTAGCCGAATACAAAAACCAATTGGTGAATTTAATGACCTCTGAAATGGGAAAGCTTCTAAAGCAAGGGGAGCAAGAGATAGATCTTTGTATAGGTATATGTGAATGGACGGCAGCAAATGGGCCGGATAATCTTAAAGATGAAGAATGCGAATTACCAGATGGGGGTCGTGGTATAGTTACTTATTCTCCATTAGGCGTTATTTATGGAATTCAGCCATGGAACTTCCCAACCTACCAGGTTATTCGTTATGCTATTGCCAATCTTATGGCCGGAAATGGAGTTCTGTTAAAACATGCAGAAAGTGTTACCGGTACTGGTTTATTAATTGAAAAAATACTTAATGAAGCTGGTTTGCCAAAAAACCTTTTTAAAACTATTTTGATAGACCATGAGCAGTCTGATGCTATTATTAAACATAAGCTTGTTCGTGGCGTTACTCTAACCGGAAGTCCTGATGCCGGAAAAATAATAGGTGAAAAAGCAGGTGCAGCCTTAAAGAAAAGCGTTCTTGAATTAGGGTCAAACGATGCATATATGGTTCTAGAAGATGCCAATTTAGATAAAGCGGTAGACTACTGCGTAAAAGGGCGTGTGTATAATAATGGAGAAACCTGTGTAGCTGCAAAACGTTTTATAGTAGTTGAAAAGCTATACGATGAATTCAAAGAAGCTTTTGTTGAAAAAATGAAAAGCCTTAAAGTGGGAGATCCAACTAATGAAGATAGTGATTTAGGGCCTATGGCTAGAAAAGATTTGCGGGAAGAACTTCATGAACAGGTAGAAGATAGTGTAAAAAAAGACGCTGCGGTTCTATGTGGTGGAAATATACCAGAAGGAGAGGGCTACTATTACCCTGTTACCGTATTGGCCAATGTTAAACCCGGACAGCCGGCTTATGACGATGAGCTTTTTGGCCCGGTGGCCTCTTTAATTAAAGCAAAAAATGATGAAGATGCCATGCGAATAGCAAACGATAGCCAATTTGGACTTGGAGGCGGAATCTTTTCTGAAGATGAAGAAAAGGCTGTAGAGCTGGCCAAAAAGCATTTTGATACCGGGATGGTGTTTATCAATTCTTTTGGGCTGGCACAGCCAAATATGCCTTTTGGAGGGGTGAAAGATTCCGGTTATGGTCGTGAACACGGTGGTTTCGGACTTAAAGAATTTGTAAATGCCAAGGCAATAAATATTTTAAAAGGATAATTGCAGCATAGGAATTATCAAATTGGCTAATTTATACAATCAAAGTAAAATATTTCAATTCATAAAAAAGACCGGAATTATTTTCCGGTCTTTTTTATGAATCTGGTGTTGCTAATAAATAAAATATAGAAGTCTTTTCTATTTTAATCAATATATAAAACTTGTACAGTGCGCTCACCGTTTGGATGAATAGTGACTATAAAAAGGCTGCCATAAACGCTTTCGTCCAATTGTTGGTATTTTTTCTTTCCTAAAATATAATTTACCCATTCCGGGTTAAGATTGCTGTGGCCTACCACTAATACCGTTTTGTTTTTTGTTTGTTTCTGAAAATCCCGGTCGTTTAACTTTTGCGTATCATAGAATTTGACGTCTATGTTTTTACTTTCTGCAATTGGTTTGGCCGTATTTAAAGTACGCTTATAATCTGAACTATAAATGAGGTCGAAATCTATATCTTTAAAAGTATTTACCCAATTTTTAGTACGTTTTATACCTGCTTCAGTTAGTTCGGGGTCTTTATTTGCAGCATTGGTAGTATCCTTTTCAGTATGCCTAATAAAATAATAGGTAGTGATCTTTTCTGAAGGATCAACGGTATTGTCCATAATTTCTGAAGTCTCTTCGTCTCCAAAATTACAGGAACTAAAAAATAGTAGGCTTAGTATTAAAAAGTAAGGTTTCATAACTTAATCGATTTCCAGTTCTAAAAGAATAAATTGAGTAATTTGCTTACTAAAACTACTAAAATTATCGTCTGAAACCAGGATTAAAGATTTTTTTTCGTTAGGCAATTCAGGCCCAAAGCTCATTCCTTCAATATTATCTATAATCTCCTGATTTAAAAAGTTTTTGATCGATTTAAAATCGAAAATCAATCTTTTTTCAGCTTCCTGATAGTCAGCTTTTTTTAGGTTTTCAATTTCCAGGGTATTGCTCGCTTTTGAGGCATCTACATCATAGATTCTAACGGTATTTCCATTTGAGCCGTAGCCGGCCGAATAAGCGCGTTCCAGAACCAGAAATTTATCTTCTGCATATTCAAGAATTTCAGTGACACCATTTACCGCAAACCAATTAATGGGAAGTTTTGAAATTCGGTCTAATTTATAGGCGAACTGGCTAACCGGCAACATAGATTGTTTATTGAATTTCGTGATTCTAACAGGAGAATTGGTTGGGTAAATTTTCGGCTTTGGCCCATCTTTTTCCAATGGAAGTTCCATGGCAACCCAATACCCGGTTTTATCAGAGCTTCTGGCAATACCTTCAAAAACACCATTATTTCTTGGTTTTTGTTCTCCAAAAGCTTTAAAATACTCAGGGATTTCGTAGGTCGAAATAAAATTGCCTTCGGTAGAAATATTAAAAACAGAAGGATCTTTGGCATTTTGAATGGAACCTTCAGAAGAAAGTATAAGCGATTTACTTTCGGCGTCAAAACGAATGCCTTCTAAATCTGGAGTGTGCTCTTTATAAAATGCTTCTTCTTTATTTAAATAAATAGCTTCTGTGATAATAACAGTGTCTATAGACCTGTTTGTAAATGGGATTTTTGCCTTGTAGATTCTTGGATTAGAAGGCTGGTCACAGACCAGGTAATAGTCGCCCTGGTGGTAATCTATACCCGAAAGTCCGCCTACCAGGCTTCCATTAACCTCAAGGTTTTGGGGTAGTACAAAATCGTCTAAATAGCTGAGTTTTATAGAAGAATTGTCTAGTTTTTTTGTGGAGCCGCAGCTAAAAATACCAAGAGAAAGTATTAATAAAATGAATTTTTTCATCAAAAGATTTTTGGCTCCAAAAATAACAAATCCTTAAGAGAACTATGGGAGTTTCTTGAGAGTTTACCCAAACATCGTATTGTAACTTAGTTTTATAATTAACACCTAAAACCAATTATTATGAATGAGGATCAATTAGAAGGAAAGTGGAAACAAGTAAGAGGTCAATTTAAACAAAAATATGGCCAGGTGACCGATGATGATACCACTTATACCGAAGGAAAGTTTGATGAGATGTTAGGTCGTTTACAGGAAAAAACCGGTAAGACCAAAGAAGAACTGAAAGAAGAAATTGATAAGATGTAATTTGCACCTATGAAAAAGGAAAAGGCCGGGAAAATTTTCCCGGCCTTTTTTTGCTCAATAATTTAAGGTTTAGTGGCATCGCCCAAAGGTCGTAATGCCTCAAGGCTTGCCTCGAAATTAAAAATTTGTTTCCAACAAATACCTCTTGGGCTTTCCCCGAGGTAGTTTACGTTGTCTCTACCGGATTGGTTTCATTTCTAAATACCAACTCATCGTTAAATTCATCTAACAGAATAATACTATCGGTTTTAATAGTTCCAGAGAGAATTTCTTTAGATAATTTATTTAAAACTTCCCGCTGAACAACCCTTTTTACAGGTCTGGCACCAAACTGGGGATCAAAGCCCCGACTGGCCAGAAAACTAATGGCTTCTTCTGTTGCATCCAAAATAATATGCTGTTTTTCAAGCATTTTCTTAACACCTTTAAGCTGCAAGGAAACAATTTTCTTGATATCCTGTTGGGTTAACGGGCTAAACATAATAATATCGTCTATCCTATTAATAAACTCGGGTCTTACATTTTGTTTCAGCAAGCCCAATACTTCAGTTTTTGCAGCCTCCATAGCGGTATCCAGGTCTTTTATATTTTCGTATTTCTCCTGGATAATATGGCTTCCCATATTAGAAGTCATAATAATAATGGTGTTTTTAAAATCTGCCAGGCGTCCTTTGTTATCGGTTAACCTTCCTTCATCCAGTACCTGCAGTAAAATATTAAAGGTATCAGGATGGGCTTTTTCAATTTCATCTAAAAGCACTACAGAGTAGGGTTTTCTTCGAACAGCTTCGGTAAGCTGGCCTCCCTCATCATAACCAACATATCCCGGAGGCGCTCCCACCAACCTGCTCACAGAATGCCTTTCCTGATATTCGCTCATATCAATACGGGTCATTGCCGATTCGTCATCAAATAAATATTCGGCCAGGGCTTTTGCCAATTCGGTTTTTCCCACGCCTGTTGTTCCTAGGAATAGGAAAGAACCAATAGGCCTTTTTTGATCTTGTAAACCGGCCCGGCTTCTTCTAACCGCATCACTTACAGCGATTATAGCTTCGTTTTGTCCAACCACCCGCTTATGCAATTCGTCTTCCAGTTTTAGTAATTTTTCACGGTCGGTTTGTAACATTTTGGTTACCGGGATACCGGTCCATTTAGCTACCACTTCGGCAATATCTTCGTTGGTTACTTCTTCCTGGATTAGGGATTTTTCATTTTGATTTTCGGCTACGGTTTCTTGCAGTTTTTCCAGTTTTTCCTGGGCTTCTTTTATTTTACCGTAACGAATTTCAGCTACTTTTCCATAATCACCTTCACGCTCGGCACGTTCTGCTTCCAGTTTATAGTTTTCAATTTCAGATTTTAAATTCTGAATATTGTCTACCACACCTTTTTCATTTTGCCAACGCGCATTTAATTCGTTTCTATCTTCTTTTAAATTAGCTAATTCAGCCCGAAGCATTTTTAATTTAGCTTCATCTTTCTCACGTTTAATAGCCTCAATTTCAATTTCCAGTTGCATAATTCGCCTATCTAAAACGTCTAATTCTTCCGGTTTAGAATTGATTTCCATCCGTAATTTAGATGCAGCTTCGTCCATTAAATCTATGGCTTTATCGGGCAGAAATCGGTTGGTGATATAGCGTTTCGATAGCTCTACAGCAGCGATAATGGCCTCATCTTTAATTCTAACCTTATGATGTGTTTCATATTTTTCTTTAATACCTCGTAAAATAGAAATGGCACTTTCGGTATCGGGTTCGTCTACAGTAACCTTTTGAAACCTTCTTTCCAGAGCTTTATCTTTTTCAAAATACTTTTGATATTCATCTAAGGTAGTGGCACCAATGGCTCTTAATTCTCCTCTTGCCAAAGCAGGTTTTAAAATGTTGGCCGCATCCATGGCTCCCTGCCCACCGCCGGCGCCTACCAGGGTATGTATTTCGTCTATAAAAAGTACAATATTGCCATCGCTGGAGGTAACTTCCTTAATTACGGCTTTAAGTCGTTCTTCAAATTCACCTTTATATTTTGCACCGGCAATAAGTGCTCCCATATCCAGGTTGTAAATCACTTTGTCTTTTAAGTTATCGGGAACATCCCCGGCAATAATTCTATGTGCTAAACCTTCGGCAATGGCTGTTTTACCTGTTCCCGGTTCTCCAACCAACATTGGGTTGTTTTTGGTTCTTCGGGAAAGGATTTGCAAGATTCTTCTAATTTCTTCGTCCCGGCCAATAACGGGGTCAAGTTTTCCCTCTTCGGCCATTTGGTTTAGGTTATTGGCATATTTATCTAAAGAATTGTAGGTGTCTTCGGCGCTTTGTGAAGTCACCCTGTCGCCTTTTCGCAATTCTTCAATGGCTGCTTTTAAAGATTTCTCAGTCGCTCCCTGGTCTTTTAAAATTTGCGCTACTTTGCTTGAAGATTTAAAAATGGCCAAAATAAGATGTTCTATAGAAACATATTCATCTTTCATTTTTTTTGCAATAGTAGATGCTTCATTCACGGCTTTTCCCGCTTCCCGCGAAAGCACTATATCGCCCCCACTAACTTTTGGAAAACTCTGTAAGGTTTTATCCAGAATATCGTTAAATAGGTTGACATTAATATTTAGCTTTTTCAATAAAAATGGAGCTACATTTTCGTCTACAATACTTATTGCTTTAAAAATATGCTCATTTTCAATTTGTTGATGCCCCATCTCTTGCGCAAGCTGCTGAGCCTGCTGAATGGCTTCCTGTGATTTTATGGTAAAATTATTGAAATTCATAGTCGTTGTTTTTTGAATGAGTAAAGCAATTGATATACCATTAAAATATTAAGACAAAATGACTGATTTTATTTTAAAATTAACGCCAAATTGACACTTAGGTTAAAATTCTGAAAATAATTTTGAAATGAAGAGCAGATTAAATTTATTAAGAATTAATTTTATACGAAAGAAAATTAACTATGGGATTATTAGATAAATTATTTAAAAGTGATGGCGGGGAGACCAGTAAGGTGACGAGCTTTCCCTGGACCAAATTAACCGATAAAGATCAAATAACGATAGCCATGGAGGAATCTAAAGATAAGCTTGTGGGGATATTTAAACATTCTACACGCTGTGGTATTAGTAATATGGTGCTTAGAACATTTGAAAGGGAGTATGAGGAAAATGAAGAGGTGAAATTATATTTTTTAGACCTAATTAAGGATCGTGAGATTTCTAACGCTGTTGCTAATGAATTAAGCGTACACCACGAGAGCCCGCAGTTTATTGTTTTGCGGAATGAGAAGGTTGTTCATCACGCTTCTCACCAGGATATTGATGCTTCAATATTAAAGGAGCTCGACTAAGAGTATAAAATCCTGTTAAAAGTTGTTTTAATTTAAGCTGGACGCATTTGCCTTTGTACCTTTTACTGTTGAATAATAAATAATGTGTTATGAAGGCAAAAAAAGAAGATATACGAAAGCTGGAAGAAAACTGGAAGTCCTTAAAACAGGAAGATAAAGATAGAGAGCAACGAGAGTTTCGTGATCTTAAACAAAAAGAAAAGGATTCAGGGAAGACTTTAAAGAAAGAAAAAGACAGGAGTTCTTCTAAAAATTCAGGGAAGGCCAGTTCCCGTGAAGAACGGGAATTTATGGATGGGGTTCAAAAGGAAAAGACTGATAAGAGAAAGTAGGATATAAGTTTTGAGGCTTGTTGTAATAAGTGGCACTTCATTAAATATATAAAGCTGTTTGAAAAGTTTTATCGGCGTCAAGCTGAATTTATTTCAGCTTCTAACTTGTATTAATTCCCTCAAGTTATATCCTGAAACAAGTTCAGGATGACGTTAAAATAACTTTTCAAACAGCTTTTTTTATAAATTAGATGTAAGAAATCTATTTTTTCTTAGGCTCAAATACGGGAAGTAATTTGCTGCTTACCTCTCCAAAACCTATTCTTCGGCCTTTGCTTTCGCAATACCCACGCATAATAATGGTATCGTGGTCTTCAATAAATTTACGTTCACTACCATCTTTAAGCTTAATTGGTTTCTCGCCTTTCCAGGTGAGTTCTAGCATAGAGCCATAACTATCTGGGGTTTTTCCCGAAATGGTTCCCGAAGCCATCATATCTCCAGAATTTACCGGGCAACCGTTAACGGTGTGGTGGGCTAGCTGCTGACTCATATTCCAATACATATTCTTGAAATTAGTTTTTGCCAATAGGTTCTCTTCAGAATGCTCGGGCTTCAAGGAAACCTCAAGATTAATATCAAAGCTTCTCTTTCCTGTACTTTGCAGGTAAGGGAATAATTCTTTTTCTGGTTTTGGGCCTTCTGTTCTAAAAGGTTCCAGTGCATCTAAAGTAACAATCCAGGGAGAGATGGAAGATGCAAAATTCTTGGCCAAAAACGGACCTAAAGGTACATACTCCCAGGTTTGTATATCTCTTGCACTCCAGTCGTTAAATAATACCATTCCAAAGATATATTCTTCGGCCTCATCGATTGGGATTGGTTCACCAAGTGGGTTGGCATCAGTAGTAATAAAAGCCATTTCTACCTCAAAATCTACTCTTTTTGATGGTCCAAAAACAGGAGTGTCAGAATCTTTTGGTTTGGTTTGTCCTTTTGGTCTGTGAACAGGAATACCGCTAGGTATAATAGAAGAACTCCTGCCGTGGTAACCTACCGGAATATGTAGCCAGTTTGGTAATAAGGCATTATCTGGATCGCGAAACATAGTTCCTACATTGGTAGCATGTTCTTTGCTTGAGTAGAAATCGGTGTAATCGCCAACCTGAACCGGCATTTGCATTTCAATCTCATCAAGCGTAAAAAGAACGCGGTTTCTATGTTCCTGATTGTCTCTTAATTTTTCATTGTTCGCATCAAAAATTTCAGCAATTCGGTTACGAACCAGGCGCCAGGTTTTTTTTCCGTCAGAAATAAAATCATTAAGCGTATCCTGTAAAAATATATCGTCGGTTAACGGAATTCCATCAAAATAACCCAACTGGTGCAAAGCACCAAGATCTATAGCAAAGTCTCCAATACGGGAGCCAATAGTTATTACATCGTCCCGGGTTAGGAATACCCCAAAAGGAATATTCTGAATAGGGAAATCGGTGGTTTCCGAAGTTTCCAACCAGGTTTTTCTATTTGGGTCGTTAGCTGTAATAGGCATGTTTTTCTGTTTTTATTAAGAAATCTAATGATTTCAAATATATTATTTTCCTGTTATTAACCGAATGTATTTATTACTTTTGAGGAATATTTAACGTAAACTTTTGTGATGCAACGAGACACCCAAATATTTAATTTAATAGCGGAAGAAAAAGAGCGCCAACTTAATGGACTTGAGTTAATTGCCAGTGAAAACTTTGTTAGTGAACAGGTTTTGGAAGCTGCTGGATCTGTTTTAACCAATAAATATGCTGAGGGCTACCCGGGCAAACGCTATTATGGCGGTTGTGAAGTGGTTGATAAAGTGGAACAATTGGCCATAGATAGGTTGAAAGAGTTATTTAATGCCGAATATGCCAATGTGCAACCACACTCTGGCTCACAAGCAAATACTGCAGTTTTTCATACTTGCTTAAACCCGGGAGATAAATTTTTAGGTTTTGACCTGTCTCACGGTGGGCATTTAACTCATGGTTCTCCTGTAAACTTCTCAGGAAAACTTTACAGCCCTGTGTTTTATGGTGTAGATAAAGAAACCGGACTTATAGACTACGATAAGGTTGCTGAAATTGCAGAAAAAGAACAGCCTAAAATGATTATTGCCGGTGCTTCTGCATATTCAAGAGATATAGATTATAAAAGATTTAGAGAGATTGCAGATAGTGTAGGGGCTATCTTAATGGCTGATATTGCGCATCCTGCCGGTTTAATCGCTAAAGGTTTAATTAGTGACCCAATACCACACTGTCATATCGTAACCTCTACCACACATAAAACCCTTCGTGGGCCGCGTGGCGGAATTATTATGATGGGAAAAGATTTTGATAATCCATTTGGTCAAAAACTTAAAAACGGAAAGCTTAAAAAAATGTCTACCCTATTAAACAGCGGAATTTTTCCAGGAAATCAGGGTGGGCCTTTAGAACATATTATAGCCGCTAAAGCCATAGCTTTTGGTGAAGCTCTTACCGATGAGTTTTTGCATTATGCTGTGCAGATGAAAAAGAATGCTGCAAAATTAGCGCAAAGTTTTGTTGAAAAAGGATATAAAGTTATTTCTGGCGGAACCGACAACCATTGTATGCTTATAGATCTTAGAAATAAAGATGTAAGCGGAAAAGAAGCAGAGGAGGCCTTAACTAAAGCCGAAATTACCGTAAATAAAAATATGGTGCCTTTTGACGATAAATCTCCTTTTGTAACTTCCGGAATTAGAATTGGTACGGCTGCAGTTACTACCCGTGGACTTGTAGAAGAGGATATGCCTAAAATAGTAGAGTTTGTTGAGCGTGTTATTACCAATATTGATAATGATAGCGAGTTGGAAGCCGTTAAACAAGAGGTGAAAACCATGATGCAGGATAGACCGCTTTTTAAAATGTAATTTTTTAAAGAACGAAATATAAATTATATTAAAGCTTATTTGAATGCTCTTTTTTCCCGTTATCCTGAAGTTGTTTCAGGAGTAAGGTTGAAGAATATTCAAATAGGCTTTTTTACAGCCAAATAATTGCCAGGCAAATTATAAGAAGGCTCAAAGCTGGCATAATTTGCTTAAAATTATCCTTTATTTTTAAATGCATTACAATAGCTCCAAGCATCATACCCGCCATCCCAATGGCAGCAGGATTTACTAGCGATTTAAACCAAATTCCTGCCAGGAGCATTAAGGCTAAAGTGATTTTTATAAAGCCCACCAAATAAACCAACGCCTCTGGTAATCCGTAGGCTTTGAATTCGGCTTTCATATTAGAGGCCTCTGCACCCCGATAGCTGGTTTTTTTGTTAAACCGTAATACTATACGTTAAGTATTCCCAGGCCAACAATTAGTTGAAGTACTATTTTTACTGTTTCCATAGCTTAAGTTTTTTTTAAAGATATAAATGTTTGATCTTTATTTTGAAATATTAAACAAAAATTAGGAATGTTTCTTGAATTTTTAAGAAAATAGCAGTGGTAGAATTAAGCCTATACTTCCTAGCTAAGAGATTGATGCTTATTTGGGAATTGTATATACCGTTCTTGGTTTTTCAGGGGGTAGTTTACTGCTGAAAAATTCTTTTTAACTCTTCAGAAATTTTGGTTGGTCGCTTCTTTTCCTGGTCCATAAGTGCCCAGGTGGTTTTTGCTTCCACCAGCACTTTTTTTGTTTCGGCATTTTTTATAATTACGTGCCTGATGGATTTTACATGGGAAGTCTCGCTTACATAGGTTTGTATCAGGATCTCATTACCTAAAAAAGCTTGTTTTTTATAGTTTATTTCGTGTTTTATTACCACCCAAAAATATTGTAGATTTTGCTTCTGGTTGGCTCTGGCTTCCCAATGTGCTTTAGCTATATCCTGTACCCATTGTACATACTGCACATTGTTAACATGATTTTGCTCGTCTAAATGTCGTTTTTCTACCAAAAAACTTTGCTCAAATATTTCTGGGGTTGACGTCATTATTTTTCGACTATTTCTACTTCAAAAAGCGTATCCCAATTTTTACCTGTTACGTAGAGCTTTTTGGTGTTGGGATTATAGGCAATTCCATTTAAAACGTGATTTTGGGGATCCAGGCTCTCCAAATTCCCTAATTCATCTCGAAGGCCTCTAAAATCTATCACACCTTCTATTGCTCCATTTTTAGGATTAATAATAGTCACACTGGGAAATTGGTATGTATTGGCGTAAATCTTTCCTTCAATCCATTCCAGTTCATTGAATTTCGAATAAATTTTGGTGTTGGTTGCTAGCTGAATAAAATCTTTTTCCGCAAGTGTTTCTGAGTCCAGGATCCAAATTTTTTCGGTACCATCACTTTTATAAAGCTTTTCCCCATCATTACATAAGCCCCAACCTTCTTTACTTTGGTTGTAGGCGAAACTCCCGGTTTGCTTAAAAGTATCAAGATTATAGATTAATCCTTCTTTTTCGCGCCAGGTAAGCAGGTAAAGTTTGTTGTTTAAAATAGTAAGTCCCTCCCCAAAATAGCGGTCTTCAAGGATGATTTTATTTAAAACTTCGCCGGTTTCCAGGTTTAGCTTTCTTAAAGAAGAACTTCCATATTGTCCGGTGCTTTCATATAAAGTGTCCTGGTAGAATTCGAGGCCCTGGGTATAGGCTTGTTTATTGTGTGGGTATTTATTTATAATTTTATAAGTATATGCTTTGGGGGGCTGATTGTTTAAAATTTTAAAGTTGTCACTAATGGTGTCGGTTTCTCCTTCAGAAAAAACAATGGCTTCTAATTTTTGGCGGCCTAACTTGGGATTTTCCAGGGCTACGGTAAAAGATGTCTCGCTAATAAGGGTTTTTAAATATTTCTGCTGAAAAAACAATCGAATAGAGTCTATTTGGCGATCTTTTAGGTTTTCTATAGATCCACGAATGGTTTGTCCAACTTGAAATTCGGACTTATTTTCTTCAGTTTTTAGTTTAAAATAAGAAGATTTCTTATCAGAATTGCTTCCGCAGGAAAAAATAAATAAACCTAATAATAACAGGCACAGGAACTTAAATTTATTCATGGATCTTTTGCATTAAATACATTGCTAAAATACTCAATTCACTATAAAAAATACTTGTGAAAAGGAGGAAAGATTGTATATTTGCACCGGCAAGTCCCACACAACCAGCTCCTGCTGAATCCCCCAGGGCGGGAACGCAGCAAGGGTAAGCGGTCGTAGCGGTGTGATGTGGGGAGCTTGCCATTTTTTGTTTCTGGAAGGTTCTAAATTTTATCGCATCTTTGCAGCCTATGAAAACAAATGCATCTCCTCAAAAAGTAGTGCTTATAACCGGAGCTTCTTCCGGGATTGGAAAATCTATAGGCGAATACTTATCTAAACATAATTTTAAGGTTTATGGTACCAGCCGAAATCCGGCAAAAATAGCTAATCCTCCCTTTACGATGCTTGCTTTAGATGTTACCAAAAAAGAAACAATTACTGCGGCAGTAGGCCAAATAATAGCTAAAGAAGGTAAGCTGGATGTGCTTATTAATAATGCCGGAGTTGGCATTACAGGCCCTATAGAGGAAACTCCCGATGATGAGATTGCCAGGGCTTTTGAAACCAATTATTTTGGACCTATAAAAGTGATTAAAGCCGTATTGCCTCAAATGAGAAAGCAAAATACTGGCTTGATTATAAATATTACTTCCATTGCAGGCTATATGGGCTTGCCTTATCGCGGCATTTATTCGGCATCAAAAGGTGCTTTAGAGCTTACTACAGAGGCTTTTAGAATGGAGATTAAAGATTTTAATATAAAAATGACAAATGTGGCGCCCGGAGATTTTGCAACTAATATTGCTGCGGGTCGTTACCATGCTCCTGTTTTAGAAGATTCTCCGTATAAAGAGCCGTATGCTAATACTCTGAAGTTAATGAACGATGATGTTGATGCCGGAAAAGATCCTTTTATAATGGCTAAAGCGATACATAGAATTATTCAGGAAAAAAATCCTCGTGGGCATTATAAAATTGGTGAGGCCCTGCAAAAGTTTTCGGTGGGTCTAAAAAGAATTCTACCCGATAAAGTCTATGAAAAAATGCTGCTAAAGCATTATAAATTATAACTTTGCGAACACAAGATTAACAAACAACTATAGCTTATGAAATTTTTTATTGATACAGCCAATCTTGACCAAATAAAGGAAGCTCAGGAACTTGGCGTTTTAGACGGGGTAACAACTAATCCGTCTCTTATGGCGAAAGAAGGAATTACCGGAAAGGATAATATCTACAAACACTATAAAAAGATTTGTGATATTGTTGATGGAGATGTAAGTGCAGAAGTGATCTCAACCGATTTTGAAGGAATGGTAAAAGAAGGTGAGGAGCTTGCAGAATTGCATGAACAGATTATTGTAAAAGTTCCTATGATTAAAGAAGGGATTAAGGCGATAAAATATTTTAGTGACAATGGGATTAAAACCAATTGTACTTTGGTATTTTCTGCCGGGCAGGCCTTATTGGCTGCTAAAGCCGGAGCTACGTATGTTTCGCCATTTATAGGGAGGTTAGATGATATCTCTACAGATGGTTTGAACCTTATTGCTGAAATTAGGCTGATTTATGATAACTACGGTTTTGAAACTGAAATTCTTGCAGCTTCTGTACGTCACACCATGCACGTATTGGAATGTGCTAAAATAGGTGCCGATGTTATGACAGGGCCGCTTTCTTCTATTGAAGGTTTGCTAAAGCACCCACTTACAGATATTGGATTGGAAAAATTCCTTGCCGACTATAAGAAAGGAAATCAGTAAAATTTCTTGATTGAAATTAAAAAGAAAGGCTATTTAGAGAGTTCTAAGTTGAAAAGAACTCTCTAAATAGCTTTTTTAATTATTTAAAAACTCCAGGATTTGCCTTTCAAAATTAGGTGTGTTAAGCTGGGCTTTACCATTAATTATGTTGCCTCTGGAATCAAGGAAAATAAGTTTGTTAAGGTAATTTTTAAGTAAATTGATATCAATATCGATGGTACTTAGTTTATATTCTCTGGTCTGGTCCATATTGTAAGCCTTAACTATATTTTTCCAGGCTTGCTTAGAACCTTTGTCAATATTTATTCCTACAAACTCAAGTTCCGGGTACTTCTCTTTTAAGCTTCTAATTATATCGTGCTGCCATTTGTAATGTTCGGGGACGTCTAGAGACCAATGGTAGGTTACAATGGGTTTGTTGGAAATGTCTTTTAGCCGAACCATTTCATCTTTAAAATTGATTAAAGGTAACTCTCCAATATTATTACCCGGTAATAATCTTTTTTGAATTTTTGCCATTTCCTGTAGCTCGGGTAACTTTTCGCCATTAAACTTAATTTCTTTAAGAATGTTTAGTATGCCATCAATTTTTTCGGCATTATCTGAAAAGGTGATGCCTTGAATGGCCAGGCGATTTATAAAAATACTTTTTATTTCTTCTTTTTCAATTAGAGAATCGGCGAGATTAATTCTATAGCGAATGTTT
The DNA here is from genome assembly GCF_016236975.1 of Salegentibacter maritimus. Classification (NCBI taxonomy): domain Bacteria; kingdom Pseudomonadati; phylum Bacteroidota; class Flavobacteriia; order Flavobacteriales; family Flavobacteriaceae; genus Salegentibacter; species Salegentibacter maritimus. The sequence goes on along the minus strand of NZ_JAEHNY010000006.1, from coordinate 29,664 downwards.
GGTACAGAGTGAAGTTCAAAACAATTAGAGTTGGTATCAAAATTATCCAGACAATTCTCAATAGACCGGGTTCTTAAATGATCCTCTATAAAATTTAAATAGCCATAATATTCCTTGAGCTGGCTGTTGTTAAAATTTAGGTCTTTTCGATAGCTATTAAAATCATCAGGAATTTGCTGCGCTAATTCGTTGTAGTATTTTTTTACCAAAAAAGTATAGCGTTCCCTTAAGTGATAGAAGTCGTAATTTATAGTATTATAGGCAAGTTCTCTAAAGGCCTCAGAAAATTGCTCTTTTTCATTTAAAGTATTTAATTTATTTCTTCTTGATTTCTTGATAGAGTCTGTGATGCCGGCAAATTTGGTAGGATTAATTTTGTAGTAAGAGAGCATCATATCGTTATTTTGCTCGTTACTTAGAAACATTTCTAAAAGGAAACTACTTTTGGAAGATCCCGGCCCACTAAAATTAAGGGACTCATCAAACTGCATAGTGTTTAGCCAAACCAAAATACTATCGCCGGGCTCCAAATACATTATTTGGTTTTCTGGCGGATGCGTAAAACTGTATATTCCGGGTTCTAAATTTTCTAGCTTTTTTCCAAATTGGTTGTTCTGATCCAAAAAAAGCGTATCGATAGTTTTAGTGCCTTTAGAAAGAACAAAATAAGGGTTATTGGGGTTCATAATTTGCCCTCCAATAAAAATTCCTTTTTGGTCTTTTTTAGAACTGTTGCAACCAAAAGAAAATATAACTCCGATAAGAAAAAAAAGTAAATAATATTTCATGTAGATCGTTAAGAGCTAAATACTTGGGATGCCGCTAATCCTGGTAGCAGCTACAAATATAGTTTGCGGTATACATTACCAATGTTAATCGGGAGTTAAAAGAATAATAAAAACGTTAATCTTTAGATAAGTCTTTGGGATTGGCTATTTTTGCAAAAATTTTCAAATTATAATTTTATGCTTTCAGTATCAAATCTTTCGGTTCAATTTGGCAAGCGTGTTTTGTTTGATGAAGTGAACACCACTTTTACTCAGGGTAATTGCTATGGAATTATTGGAGCCAATGGCGCCGGAAAGTCTACTTTTTTAAATATACTCTCTGGTAAAACCGAGCCAACTTCTGGTCATGTGAGCCTGGAGCCGGGCAAAAGAATGTCTGTACTGGAGCAAAACCATAACCTGTATGATGATACTCCGGTACTGGAAACGGTGATTTTAGGGAACCAACCTTTGGCCAGGATAAAAAAGGAGATGGATGAAATCTATATGAAAGAAGATTTTAGCGATGCCGATGGAGAAAGAGTAGGAGTATTGCAGGTAGAATTTGAAGAAATGAATGGTTGGAATGCCGAAAGTGATGCCGCTTCCTTGCTTTCTAACCTGGGTATTAAGGAACAATACCACGCTACCTTAATGAAAGATCTTGACGGAACCCAGAAGGTAAGGGTGCTTTTGGCTCAGGCACTTTTTGGAAATCCAGATGTGCTGATTATGGATGAACCTACCAACGATTTGGATTATGAAACCATCTCGTGGCTGGAGCATTTTTTAGCTAATTACGATAATACGGTAATTGTGGTATCTCACGACCGTCACTTCCTGGATGCTGTTTGTACGCATATTTCAGATATTGATTTCGGAAAAATAAATCATTATAGCGGAAACTATACTTTTTGGTACGAATCTTCACAATTAGCAGCCAGACAAAGAGCACAGCAGAATAAAAAAGCGGAAGAGAAAAAGAAAGAATTACAGGAATTTATACAGCGTTTTAGCGCTAACGTAGCTAAATCTAAGCAGGCTACTTCCCGTAAAAAGATGATTGATAAATTAAATATTGAGGATATAAGGCCTTCAAGTAGAAGATATCCTGCAATTATTTTTGAACGAGAACGCGAGGCGGGAGATCAGATTCTTAATGTAGAAAAACTTGAAGCTTCTATTGAGGGGGAAACACTTTTTAAAAATGTAAATATCAACCTTGCAAAAGGAGATAAAGTGGTGGTTTATTCTAGAGATTCAAGAGCAACTACTGCCTTTTATGAAATTATAAATGGAAAGCAGGAACCGGTATCCGGTAAATATTCCTGGGGTGTTACTACTTCACAGTCGTATCTTCCATTAGATAACTCGGCGTTTTTTGATAACGACCTTACCCTGGTAGATTGGCTTAGACAATGGGCTAAGACAGAAGAAGAAAGGGAAGAGGTTTATATTAGAGGTTTTTTGGGGAAAATGTTGTTTAGTGGCGAAGAAGCTTTAAAAACTTCTAAGGTGCTTTCAGGAGGAGAAAAAGTACGTTGTATGTTAAGCCGAATGATGATGATGAGAGCTAACGTTGTTATGCTGGATGAGCCTACAAACCACCTTGATTTAGAGTCTATTACTGCTTTTAATAATTCTTTAAAGAATTTTAAAGGAACTGTTTTGTTTACTACGCACGATCACGAATTTGCACAAACAGTGGCTAACCGTGTAATTGAATTAACACCGGGAGGGGCTATAGACCGTTACACCACGTTTGATGAATATATGAGTGATAAGAAGATTAAGGAGCAACGCGATAAAATGTATGCTGTAGAGGTTTAAATATTGCCTTACCTAAATACTTTGTTTTATTGATGAGATAGTTGCTTTAGCTCAAAGTTTGGACAAGAAGAAACAAGTAAAAAACCCGGTAGTTGCTACCGGGTTTTTTTTGGCTAATTAAAACAAAAAAACAAACTATCTGAATTCTTAAAACATTCCACCACCATCTGCTTCGTTGTCGTCTCTTTGCTTTCTTTTTAATGCCTGGTTTTTTCCTCCGCCAAAGCGGTAAGAAAAGCCTACATATACATTTTGGGTTTCGCCCTTAAACCTTCCTGTTTGTGGTAAGGGGCGACCGTTGATAAAACTAAATTCCTGTGTATTAAAAACATCGTTAAAATTCAGGCTAAGTGTGGCTTTACCATTTAGTAAAGAATACCGTCCTCCCAGATTTATAAAATACATGGGATCCATATCCATTTGTAGATTTTTGGCCTTGCTTCTATAGAAGCCAAATAATTGAAAAGTTAATTTTTCGGTGGCTTTAAAACTATGGTTAGATCTAAATGTCCATGCAGTGTTATCGGTTTCGAGGTAATCGGTGCCTACAACGCCTTTTAATTGTTGGCTATAGAGTTCAAAATTTGTATTGGTGCTCCACCAATCGGTAAATTTATAATTAAGTCCAAGCTCAAGGCCATAGGCATTATTGTCTTTAAAATTTTCAAACTGTAATAATAGTGAGCCTTCTTCAGTTGGATCTTCTATAAAGACCTGGCTAATTTCATCGTTAATATTTCTAAAGAACACTCCGGTAGTTAAACTTCCTTTTTTAGTGAATTTTCGGGTATAATTAAATTCGAGGGAATTGGTGAATTGTGGATCTAATTCAGGATTTCCGGATACAGTTAGCCTTGGTGTACTTATTTCGCGAATAGGGCTTACCTGGCCAAAACCCGGACGATCTACCCTTCGGCTATAGCTTAATTGATAGGAATTAGTTTCACTTGGTGTATAATTTAGAAATCCGCTGGGGTAAATATTAAAGTAATCGTCTGTAAAAACCTGTTCGCCATTATAAATTGCGTCTACACTAAAGTTTTCTAACCTGGCACCGATCTGATAAGACCATTTTTCGAAATTTTGGCCATAGGTTGTGTAAAAAGAGTAAATATCCCTTTTATATTGATAAGTTGCAGGGGTAAATAAACTACTGTTGGTAGTGTAGTCGTTATCGGTATCTAATAGACGGGCTTCAGCGCCTATTTCTAATTTACTATTTTCAGAAAGCGGATTTTCATAATCTATATTTGCGATAAAATTTTCCCTTGTTTCTTTTACATGGTCACGATAATCTGTAAAGCCTTCGGTATCCCCTTCAAAGTTAAAAATAGAATTTTCATCTTCATCAAAGGTGTTGTAGTCTAATTCAAACAGGATTTTATGTCCCTCTTTTTCAAATTTCCGGTCGTAAGCAAAATTATAGGTGCTATTAATATTATCGTAATTAGAGTCCAGGTTTTGCGCTAAATTGCTTTGTGGATTGTTGGGGTAAATAATTCGCAAGGCTCCCTGTGGGCCGCCGTTATAATGATTCTGATTGGTATAGAAGGAAAAAGTGTTTTTTTCGTTTATATAAAAATCTACGCCAACTTTATATAAATAAGATTCTCGGGAGTTAAGGATGTCAAAAGCCTGGCGATAATTATCTTCGGTAAAGTTTATTCTTCCCATGTTTTCCCGGTCTCCAAACTGTGTTCCGAAATTTCCGTAGAAATTTAGTTTACCTTTTCTATAGTTTAAATCTAAAGAACCGTTATACCTGGTATTTTCACCAATAGTCACGCCCGTATTTAAATTTCCGTTAAAACCATCTTTTGCATTTTTGTGAAGTACAATATTGATAATTCCACTCATTCCTTCCGGGTTATATTTGGCAGAAGGGTTGGTAATTAACTCTATAGTTTTAATAGAGGTTGAAGGGATTTGTTTTAATAATTGGGCCGGATCCATATTGGTGGGTTTTCCATCTATTAGGATACGCACATTTGAATTTCCGCGAAGTGCTATATTTCCGTCCTGGTCTACATTCACCGAAGGTACATTGTTCATAATCTCGGAAGCACTGGCCCCGGTTGTGGTGAGATCTTTCCCAACATTAATTACTTTTCGGTCTATTCGTTGTTCTATGGTGGTGCGCTCTGCAACTACGGTTACACCTTCCAACATAGCTACGTCTGGTTCTAAAGCTATATTGCCAAAGTTGTAGGTCTTCTGGTCTTTGGTAACCTTAATTTCTTTAGAAAATGTTTTATAGCCCATAAACTGCACTGAAAAAGTATAGGTGCCGTTGGGGATTTTTTCTATGCTGAAGGTTCCATCGGCAGCAGAAGTATTTCCCGATACCAGGTTTCCTTCTTTGTCTGTAATACTAATAGTTGCGTAAGGGATGGGCTCTTTGAGATCATTATCCAGCACTAAACCTGAGATTTTTCCCATGGGTTCATTGGCCATTGCGGTTAAACCGCTAATACATAATGTTAAAATTAAAAATAACTGTTTCATTTTTTGATTGATTTTGATGGTTAGTGTGTTTAGAATAATTCCTTGTAATACATAATAGATGAATATTTATTTTGGTAATTTTCGGGTTGTTGATGAGTGAAACTTACCATGTTAGATTGATGAATGACCCCGTTTGTTTTGTTATGCCTTATACTTTGTATTGCATAATACATAAGCCTGAGCTTCCAAAATTTCGATCTTTCTTCTACTATAAAAGACGAGGTGAAAAATGAAATGTTACACTTTTTTTAAATATTTTTTTGAAAAAGGGCCATCTGCATGTTTTTAAAGATTGTTTTTCCGGAATAACAAACTAAAACTTACAGACAGCCTATCAAAAGCTTGCCGGTTTACTAACCATCACATCTATATTCCAACAAGCCTCTCTAAATAAAAGACTCGTACCAAGTATTTTTGTTACACTTAGGTCTAAATCTTAAGTTTGTGATATGCAAAAGAAAACATTGGTTTTGGGAGCTTCTTTAAATTCGGCACGATATTCTAATATCGCGATTAAGCGCTTGGTTAAATATAACCAGCCGTCAGTAGCTTTGGGCTTGAGAAAAGGAGAAGTAGAAGGGGTGAAAATTGAAACCGAAAAAATTATGTTTCGGGACATAGACACGGTTACACTTTATCTAGGCCCTCCCAGGCAGAAGGAATATTACGATTATATTGTTTCTTTACAGCCTAATAGAGTGATTTTTAATCCCGGAACCGAAAACCCTGAGTTTTACGATATTCTAAGAGATAATAATATTGAGTTTGAAGTTGCCTGTACTTTAATTATGCTTGGAACGAATCAATATTAATCCTAATAAAGTGAGAAATCCATTTAGAATTAGAATAAAGAAACCAAATTCAAAGCCAAACCAAACCAGACTGTTTATACTGATTATATAAGATAAAACCGGAGCTACTATAGCTACTATCGGAACAAGCTTATCTTTTACTTTTATGGAAGTGAAAAGGCCAAGCGTGTATAGGCCAAGTAGTGGCCCGTAGGTGTAACCCGCAAATTCAAATAGTTTATTGATCACACTTTTATCGGCTATGGCGTATTTAAAAATTAACATAACGCCGATAAATAACAGTGAGATTACAATATGAATTTGCTTTCTTATCTTCATTTGTTTAGCCTCTTCATAGCGTTTTTCAATATTTAGAATATCGATACTAAATGAGGTGGTAAGCGCGGTTAAAGTGCCATCGGCACTGGAATAAGCTGCAGCAATTAAGCCAAGGATAAAAAGAATGGCGACACCAATTCCCAGTTCGCCGCCTGTAGCTATGGCCGGGAAAAGTTCATCTTTAATGGCGTCTATTCCACTTAAATCGGCGTATTGACTAAGAAGCACTCCTAAAATAAGAAACATCATATTCACTATGGTAAGCACCAGGGTGAAAGAGAACATGTTTTTTTGGGCTTCTTTCAGGTTACGACAGGTAAGGTTTTTTTGCATCATATCCTGGTCCAGTCCGGTCATTACAATTGCAATAAAAGCTCCACTAAAAAATTGTTTTACAAAATGGTCGCTACTTTTCCAATCTTCAAAAAAGAAGATTTTTGTGAGGCCACTTTCCGAAAGGTGATTAATCATGTTGCCTGCTGTAATTCCTAATTCATCTGAAACCACAATTAAAGTTGCACCAAGGGACAACAGCATAAAAAATGTTTGTAGGGTATCTGTCCAGACTACCGTTTTAATCCCGCTTCTAAAAGTGTATAACCAAATAAGTAATATGGTTGCCGATACAGTTACGTAATAAGGCACCCCCAGTTCATCAAAAAGGATAAGTTGTAAAACGTTGGCTACCAGAAATAGTCTAAAGCTAGAGCCTACAATCCTGGATAATAAAAAAAATGAGGCCCCGGTTTTATAGGAGTATTTTCCAAAACGAGATTCCAGGTAGGAGTAAATAGAGGTAAGGTTTAATCTATAGTATAACGGTAGTAACACAAGGCCAATTACCGCATACCCTACAGTATAACCTAAAACCACTTGAAAATAACTAAAACTATCGGTTGCAACCGTACCGGGAAGAGAGATAAAAGTAACCCCGCTAAGCGAGGCACCAATCATTCCAAAAGCTACAATATACCAGGGAGACTGCCTGTTGGCCCTGAAAAATTCGGCATTACTACCGGCTCTACTCGAAAAGAAAGAGACCAAAAACAAAAGTCCGAAATAAACGGCTATTAAAATTAAAATCTGGTAAGGCTGCATAGCTTGTGATTTTAGAAAGGGACGAATTTACAAATTAAGCATAAACTTTTACCTACTTCCTTAAAATGGAACTTTAGCTCCCTTCAAGATGCTGCTTAAAGCGGCGAAAGCAAAAAAATATCATTACAATTAGGCTAAGCCTCGGCATTTACATCTTTAATATCGCGTAAAAGTCATAAATTCGCAATATGGATTTTTCTTCGAAATTATTGGAACAGGCGGTAGATGAAATGTCTCAGCTACCGGGTATTGGTAAGCGTACTGCCTTAAGGTTGGTATTACACTTGCTTAAGCAACCCGAGTCGCAAACCAAGCAACTTACAGAGGCCCTTACCGGGCTTAGGTCTGGGATAAAACTTTGTAAAAACTGTTACAATATTAGTGATACAGATTTATGCGCTATTTGCGCCAATCCTGCCAGGAATTCAGAAATTATTTGTGTGGTAGAAGATATTCGCGATGTAATGGCTATTGAAAATACCAATCAATACCGGGGGCATTACCACGTTCTGGGAGGTAAGATAAGTCCGATGGACGGGATTGGCCCCTCACAATTAAGTATTAAGCCATTAATTGAAAAAGTGCAGGCCGGGAAAGTAGAAGAGCTAATTTTTGCGCTTAGCAGCACCCTGGAAGGTGATACCACCAATTTTTATATTTACAGACAATTGGAAGGTACAGAGCTAAGAACTTCTACTATAGCCCGCGGAATTTCAGTGGGAGACGAACTAGAGTATGCAGATGAGGTTACTTTAGGGAGAAGTATTACCAACAGGGTTCCTTTTGAAAATTCTACCAAAAATTGATATCTTTAAGTGAGCTTCGCGCTAAAAAATAAACAGATGGAAATTTCAGCATTAAAAAAGCGATTATTGAAAAATTAGAGGAGCTTGATGAAGTTCAATTGCTTTGAATTCAGGAGTTGATTGATATTTTTATCAACCTAAAGTATTGAGCAACCGCAAATCGATTATCACCTTGAAGGGTGAAATTTAATATCTGATTGGCAAAAGAAAGAATTTAAAATGCTGAAAAAAGTTTAATTAGGGTAGCAGGAGTTTTTCATAAGGAAGTTGCAAAACGAGTAAAAGTTAAATATGGCTTCTAAAAGGGAAGTTGTTTGGGCTATTTCAGTAATAAAAAAGCTAGACAATATTCTTGATTATATTGAAAATAATTGTAGCAAAACAATTGATGAAAATTTCTTTAATACCTTAAAGCATTCGATAGAGCTAATTAAATCCTTATCATTTTCCTGCACTTTCAAAAGAAAAGAGTTTTTATAAATGTGTGGTAACAAAGCATAAATCTATTTTTATAGTGTTCCGAATGAAGCTCTTATTAGGATTCTTAATGTTTTTGACACGCGACAGGATCCTCGAAAACTTCCACTTAATCGATAATATTTGTACTGAAAAATTTAGTTTCAGCTTTTGAAATTGTAATTTTACCCAGAAGCGGATCTTGTTTCTAGAACACGGAATATAGAATGAAAATTTATTTTATTGATTTTTTAATACTTTTAAACTTGAAATTTCATTAAATTCGCAAATATAAACCTTAAAATAAGCTTTCTGATAAAGATATGGCAAAGTTTGAACTTAAGCTACCAAAAATGGGCGAAAGTGTCGCCGAAGCAACTATTACCAACTGGTTAAAAGAGGTAGGAGATGCTATTGATGCCGACGAACCTGTATTGGAGATTGCAACCGATAAAGTAGATAGTGAAGTCCCTAGTGAAGTAGAAGGTACTTTGGTGGAGAAACTTTTTGAAGCCGACGATGTAGTGCAGGTAGGTCAAACTATAGCTATTATTGAAACTGAGGGGGAAGTTCCGTCAGGTAGCGATGATGATGAGATAGATCTTGACCTTGAAGATGAAGAAGAAAGTGAATATGCTGAAGAAGTTGCTGAAAGTGTAGAAGCTGCAAAAGAAACCGCAGGAAGTAATGATTTTTCTGAATCTTCCAGGTTTTACTCTCCGCTAGTGAAGAATATTGCCAAAGAAGAGGGTATTAGTCTTGAGGAGCTGGAAACAGTAGAGGGAACCGGTAAAGATAATCGGGTGACTAAAGACGATATTCTTGCTTACGTTGAAAACAGGCAGGAAGGTACTTCAACTCAGCAAAAGCCTACAGCAAAACAAGCACCGGCGGCAGATACTTCAAAAATGGCCAGTGCTACCGCCGAGTCGGAAAAGGTGGTTCGTTCGGGTGAAGACGAGATTATAGAAATGAGCCGTATGGGTAAAATGATTTCCCACCATATGGTAGATAGCGTTCAAACTTCGGCACATGTTCAATCTTTTATAGAAGTAGATGTTACCAATATCTGGAACTGGAGAAATAAACACAAAAACGATTTTCAGAAAAAAGAAGGCGAAAAACTTACCTTCACCCCAATTTTTATGGAAGCCGTGGCGAAGGCTATTCGCGATTTCCCGCTGATTAATATTTCGGTTGATGGTGATAAAATCATTAAGAAGAAAAATATAAACCTGGGAATGGCAGCAGCCCTTCCAGATGGCAACTTAATTGTACCGGTAATTAAAAATGCCGATCAGCTTAACCTTGTAGGGCTTGCTAAGAAGGTTAATGATTTGGCAAACCGTGCGAGACAAAATAAATTAAAGCCAGACGATATTCAGGGGGGGACTTATACGGTAACCAATGTAGGAACATTTGGTAGTATTATGGGAACACCTATAATTAACCAACCACAAGTTGGTATTCTTGCGTTGGGCGCTATTAGAAAAGTGCCGGCTGTGATAGAAACTCCGGAAGGCGATTTTATTGGAATTCGTTATAAAATGTTTTTATCGCATAGCTACGATCATAGGGTTGTAAACGGGGCACTTGGTGGCCAGTTCGTGCAACGCGTGGCTCAGTATCTGGAAGGATTTGATAAAAACCGTGAGATATAATAACTGGCAGACTTGTATTAAAGTTTTCTAAGTGATTAAGGAGAAAATCCTCAGGTTGAAATAGGTTCAGCCTGAGGATTTTTAGTTTACAGTTTTCTTCGCTTAAAGATTTTTACAAAATTCTTTAATAAATTTAGCGCAGGTTGTTCATCTCGGTTTTTATTGGCACCGCCAAAGGGGGGAATACCCCGAGGCTTGCTTCGAAATTAAAAATTTGTTTCCAACGAATGTCTCGTGGACTTGCCCCGAGGTAGTTTGCTATTCTTAAAAAAATGGTCGGTCTCCAAATCTCTATAGCCTAGAATTGTAAAAGCTTCATTTTTCTGTAACTTTTAAAAGTCATAGGCCAGTTAGAAAAAGTCCGTTTCTCACTAAATCCAGAGTCTATTTCAATGACATTTTTGTGGCGTTTGTCTCTTGCTATTTTACTATACAAGCTATCTACCTGTTTTTCTTTTCCTTCAAAATATAGATAAAAATTCCCTGGAAGTAAATTAATAAGCCTGTAATTTCAATGCTACTATTATTATTACGAGATTTTTCAAGTAATTCTTTTAAGTCTTTATTCGGTAATTACGTGACTCTGTTTGCTAACCTAAGCCAAATATTTAAGCATCCTCAGTTTTTATATAAATTCAAAGATTAAAAATGAGTTTTGTTTTTGTTGAAAAGGAGGTAAATTAGGAACTTCTTAAAAAGTAAAGCTCATAAATTATAGTATCTTTACCCCCAAAACCAAGCCCATTCTATGGAATTAAACCTAACCAAACCCATTTGTTTTTTTGATTTGGAAACTACCGGAACAAATGTGGCTAAAGATCGTATTGTAGAGATTGCCATTCTTAAAGTTTTTCCTAACGGAAATAAGGAAAGTAAAACCTGGTTGGTAAACCCCGAAATGAAAATCCCAAAAGAAGTGGTGGCCATTCATGGTATTTCAGATGAAAAAGTAGCCAATGAGCCAACTTTTAAAGAACTTTCTTCCCAGGTTCACGAAATGATAAAAGGCTGTGACCTGGCCGGGTATAATTCAAATAGATTTGATATTCCCTTATTGGTAGAGGAACTTTTACGTGCCGGCGTAGATTTTGAAATGAAAAATGTTGTAGCAGTAGATGTGCAAACCATTTTTCATAAAAAAGAACAAAGAACACTGGCGGCTGCTTATCAGTTTTACTGCGGAAAAGATTTAATAGATGCCCACAGTGCTGAAGCCGATACCACTGCTACTTATGAAGTTTTAAAATCGCAGTTAGATCGTTACGACGACTTACAAAACGATATGAAGTATTTGGCCGATTATTCTGCCAGAAAACGTTTTGCCGATTTTGCCGGCTTTATAGCTTTCAATAAAAAAGGAGAAGAGATTTTTGCCTTTGGTAAATTTAAAGGGCAAAATGTAGAAAAGGTATTGGAAGACGAACCGGGTTATTATGGTTGGATTCAAAATGCCGACTTTCCTTTGTACACAAAAAAGGTACTTACTGCTATAAAACTAAGAAAGCTAAATAATAAATTGTCTTAATAAAAAATGAAGCAAACTTTTATCGTATTGCTTCTGCTTTGCTGTAATTTTTTAAGTGCTCAGCAAAACCATGTGGTGGGCCAGGTGGTAGATGCCGTTTCTTTAAAAGGTTTGCCTTATGTGAATGTTGTTTTAGAGGAGCAGCATAAAGGTATTTCTACAGATGCTCAGGGGAGGTTTGCTTTTGTCTTTAAAGGTGTTGATTCTTCTGCTAGCCTTAAATTTAGTTATGTAGGGTTTGAAACCAGAAAATTAAAACTGTCTGATCTGGATAGCAGGGTGGTAAAGTTGCAACCGGGCGTTGATGATCTTGAAACAGTATATTTATACAATATTACCGGGGAGAATTCTAAAAAGATTAATGATTTTCGTGGAAAAGAAAGCATTGGGCTGGGCAACTTTAGTGGCGGGCAGTTTCCAAGTATGGTGGCACGTTATTATGCCAGGCCTAAAAAGTTTACTGCAGCTTGTTTTATAGAAGAGATAGAGGTTAGATTTTTTTCTACCGATATAAAAATGAATAGAAAGTCTAAATTCAGGTTAAGAATATTAAATGTAGGAGAAGATGGAAAGCCTTCAGGAGACTTGTTAACCGAAGACTTAATTATAGAACGAGAAGACCATAGGGCTAAGGCAAAAATTCCTTTGCTTAAATATAAGATTTCAATACCTAAAGAAGGTTTTTTCGTAGCTGTAGAGCATCTATTTATTGAAGAAAATAAGTATATTGAAAAGAAAGATTATCGGGTATATCGGGAAACAGATACACTTCACTATAAAGATTATAAGGTAGTTAAATATTTACCCGTATTTAAAGGGGTGTTGGAAGAAGGAGGTGAAGATTTCAAATCTTTCTTTAAGGATATTAATGGTTGGAAAAAAATGAATAATTTAGATAATTCTCATTCTGTTTTTAAAGGGGAGATTCCTGCTCCTGCTTTTAAAATTAAACTAACCGATTAATTATTGAAGCATGAAGATAATTTGTATAGGTAGAAATTATACCGATCATATTTCTGAATTGAAAAATGAAAAACCCGAAGCACCGGTAATTTTTTTAAAGCCCGATACTTCCATTTTATTAAAAAAACAGCCCTTTTTTATACCAGATTTTTCTGAAGAAGTACACTACGAAGTAGAAGTTTTGGTAAAAATTAAAAGAGTAGGAAAACATATTCAGGAAAAATTTGCGCATAAATATTATGATGAAGTTGGACTTGGTATAGATTTTACCGCCAGGGATCTTCAGCAGAAATTAAAGGAAAAAGGTTTGCCCTGGGAAAAGGCAAAAGCATTTGATGGGGCTGCGGTTGTAGGAGAAAAATGGTTGACTAAAGATTCGATAGCCGATATAAATATGCTTAACTTTAGTTTAGAAAAGAACGGGGAAACCGTACAAAAAGGGAATACAGCATTAATGCTTTGGAAAATTGATGAGCTAATCGCTTATATTTCCCAATTTTTTACTTTAAAAATAGGGGATATTATTTTTACAGGAACACCGGCCGGAGTAGGCAAGGTTGCAGTAAATGATAGATTAACCGGATTTATAGAAGAACAACAAATTTTTTCAATTCAAACAAAATAGTGATATGAGCAACTACAATTTAAGTGAAGTTAAAGAAATGGCCGGTGGTGACGATGATTTCATGAAGGTGGTGGTGCAGACTTTTTTAGAGGAGATTCCCCCAGACGTAGAGGCTATGAATGAGGCAATTTCAAACGATAACCCCACACTGGCCTATCAATATGCCCATAAAATGAAGCCTAATTTGCAACTTTTTGGCTTAGAGTTAATGGACGAAGTAAAAGTGATAGAATCATGGGCCAAAGCCGGAAAGAAAAAGGATGAAGTGCCGCAGGCAGCCAGTAAAATTACCAAAAAGGTAAATGTAGCCAGTATTGCACTTAAAAGAGATTTTGAGCTGGAATGAAGGCAGAAATAATTACCATTGGAGATGAAATCCTTATAGGCCAGATAGTAGATACCAACTCTGCTTTTATCGCAAAAGAATTAAATAAGATTGGTGTTTCCGTAAAACAAATTTCTACGGTAGAAGACGAGAGAAGTCATATTCTGGAAGCGCTGAGCGAAGCTAAAAATCGTGCCGATATTATAATTATTACAGGTGGCCTGGGGCCTACCAAAGATGATATCACCAAAGATTGTTTATGCGAATTTTTTGAAGATAAACTCGTTAATAACGACGAGGTTCTAAAGCATATAGAATTTCTGTTTGAGAAGTATATAGAAACTCCAATTTCAGATTTAAACAGAAAGCAGGCCATGTTGCCTTCAAAAGCTGCGGCATTAAAAAACCAGTTTGGAACTGCGCCCGGAATGTGGTTTGAAAGCGAGAACAAAGTTTACGTATCTCTACCCGGTGTTCCTTTTGAAATGAAAGCTTTAATAGAAGGTGAAGTAATCCCAAGGCTCCAGCAAAACTTTAAAAGGCCTGTTATTTTGCATAAAACCGTATTAACATACGGGATGGGAGAGAGTGCCATTGCTGAAAAAATTGAAGACTGGGAAGATAGCCTTCCGGCATATATTAAATTGGCTTATTTACCAAACCTGGGCAGAGTGCGGTTGCGCCTAACCGCTAAAGGAGATAATGTAGAGCACCTTAAAAATAGTATAGAGAGCCTGGTTAGTAAGCTTCACAGTATTATTGGTGATATAATTGTGGGCTACGAAGATGACGAGCCGGTTGAAATACAAATTTCCAGACTACTTTTAAAAAATAGAGCAACAATAGCCACCGCCGAAAGCTGCACAGGTGGAAAATTGGCGGCCTTATTTGCCACTCCTCCGGGAGCCTCTAATTACTATAAAGGCAGTGTGGTAAGTTACGCCACCAGTGCTAAAGAAGATGTTTTAAAAATAGATAAGAAGCTAATAGAAGAACATTCGGTGGTTAGTGAAGAAGTAGCTATGGCCATGGCTAAAAATGTTAAAGATCTTTTTAAAACCGATTATGCGATTTCTACAACCGGCAATGCAGGCCCAACAAAAGGTGATTCCGATGCAGAAATTGGAACTGTTTTTATAGGTATTGCAACCCCAAAACAGGTGTATGCAAAGAAATTTAACTTAGGAAATCATCGTGACAAAGTAATTGGGAAAGCGGTAAGCAAAAGTATAGAAATGATTAGAGCCGAGTTGTTTCAGCAGGTGAAAGCACAGAATTTGTAGATGATTTTGTATAATAAAACTTGTGAGTATTTTAGTTGAAATAATTGAAATTCAGTATTTTAAATATTCAAGGTATTGATTCCTTTAAGATGGAAATCAATACCTAATCTAAGTTGGTTTCAACCTAAAGTAAACACTGGCTTTTAGCTGAAGAAACCCAAAGAAAGAAGAAAAATTGTAAACCTGATATTTTTTTTCAAATTAATATTGTTTGTTAGGTGAAAAAATCGTTAATTTGCAGCCTGTTTTGAAATAACGAGAAAAGAATAGAGCAATGTCAAGAGTTTGTGAACTTACTGGTAAAAAAGCAATGGTTGGGAACAATGTTTCTCACGCTATGAATAAAACCAAGCGTAGATTTAATGCTAATTTAGTAAAGAAACGTTTTTTTATTCCTGAGGAAGATAAATGGGTCACTTTAAAAGTATCTACATCTGCACTTAAAGATATTAATAAAAAAGGTATCTCTGCTGTAATTAAAGAAGCGAGAGAAAAAGGATTTTTGAAAAAATAATCCTGATAAAAACACATTACAATGGCAAAGAAAGGAAACAGGGTACAGGTTATATTAGAATGTACAGAGCATAAAGCTACCGGGAAACCGGGAACTTCAAGGTACATTACTACCAAGAATAAAAAGAATACACCGGACAGGATGGAATTAAAGAAATTTAATCCAATCCTTAAGAAAATGACGGTTCATAAAGAGATAAAATAATAAGTTATGGCTAAGAAATCAGTAGCATCGATACAAACAGGGTCTAAGAGATTGACCAAAGCAATAAAAATGGTTAAATCTCCAAAGTCTGGTGCCTATACTTTTGTAGAACAAATTATGGCTCCGGAAGAAGTGAACGACTTTTTAAAGAAAAAGTAATTCGAGCAAACTACCTTGAAAACATTTATAAAGCCGTCTGGATAATCTCTGGACGGCTTTTTCTTTTTGTGTATATTTACCACTTGAAATTTCGGAAACAAACTTTCGGAATTTGTTGATTTTAAACCTTCCAAAAATGAGTTTATTTAAAAAGATATTTTCAAAAGATAAAAAAGAAAATCTGGATAAAGGCCTGGAAAAGACCAAAACCAGCTTTATGTCTAAAATGAGTAAGGCCGTTGCCGGAAAATCTAAAGTAGATGATGAGGTTTTAGACGATCTGGAAGACGTGCTGGTAAGTAGCGATGTTGGTGTTACCACTACCGTTAAAATTATTAATAGAATAGAAGATCGTGTGGCCAGGGATAAATACCTGGGCACCGACGAGCTTAATAGAATACTTCGCGAGGAAATTGCCGGTTTGCTATCAGAAACCGAAAATGGGGAGGCTGCCAATATTCAATTACCCGATGTAAAACCTTATGTTATTATGGTAGTTGGTGTAAATGGGGTGGGGAAAACAACCACCATCGGTAAATTGGCGCATCAATTTAAAAGTGCCGGTAAAAAAGTGGTATTGGGTGCTGCCGATACCTTTAGGGCTGCCGCTATAGACCAGTTGCAAATTTGGGCAGATAGGACCGAGGTGCCTATCGTAAGACAAAAAATGGGAAGTGACCCCGCTTCTGTGGCTTTTGATACGGTGCAAAGTGCCGTAAAACAAGATGCCGATGTGGTGCTTATAGATACCGCAGGGAGGTTGCACAATAAAGTGAACTTAATGAACGAGCTTACCAAAGTAAAACGCGTGATGCAAAAGGTGGTTCCCGATGCTCCTCACGAGGTATTATTGGTCTTAGATGGTTCTACCGGGCAAAATGCTTTTGAGCAGGCAAAACAGTTTACAGCGGCTACAGAGGTTTCTTCACTTGCGGTTACTAAACTAGATGGTACAGCAAAAGGCGGTGTGGTAATAGGTATAAGCGATCAATTTCAAATTCCGGTAAAATATATTGGGGTTGGGGAAGGTATAAATGATCTGCAGGTTTTTAATAAATATGAATTTGTAGATTCTTTCTTTAAAAAGTAACCGGCATGATGCCGGAAGCAAATAATTGGCAATACCATAGTGGATAAGTGTTGCCGTCCAATTAATTTCCGGTATAAATTCATACTAAATGAAGAAACTTTTAATCCTTCTTTTACTTCCGGCTCTAATTTCTTGCGGAAATGATCAGAAATCTAAAACAGATGTAGAAAAAACATCTCAGACAGATTCCCTAAAGACTGAAAAAGAAAAAGAATTTAAAATTTTAGATTCTAAAAATATTTCCCAGGATTCGCTCTGGGTTCCATTTAAAAGTGATTTAGCCGAGTTTTCGGAAGAAAAATATAATGAGCTGAAACCATTTATTCTTGAGAAGAATATCCCCGAAATTCAATCGGCCATCAAAAATGGGAAACTCACTTACACAGAACTTTCGCTGTTTTACCTACATAGAATCCGGCAATTTGACCGGGAAAATGAATTGTCTTTAAATTCGGTTGTTTCTTTGAATCGTAATTTGCTGGAAGAAGCAAAAGAAAAGGATAAGAAGCTTAATAATTCTGAAAAAAATGATCTTTTTGTGACATTCCGGTATTGATTAAAGATAATATCAATACAAAGAAAATGGCAACAACTGCCGGGGTTTTGGCTTTTGAAAAGGCTACCAAATACCGAAAATCTCCTAAAAAATACGAGTAAATGAAGCAAAGAAATTTAAAAGCACTTATAAGTAAGATCATTTTATTTTATAGTGTTTTTTATGGCGCTATGAAAATTATAGCCGTATTATTTAATGATGCATGGCCGTTGCCTAACCTTATTATGGCTATTCCTTTTGTGATTTTTGCCGTAGTAGGAGGGCTTATGTTAAAAAGAGATAGTTATTCGTGGATATATGTAGCCGCCGGGGTAATAGTTATAAGTATTGTGCGTTATTACGAAATACAATGGTTGCAACAATTGCATCAGTATTTTAGTTAAATATGTCTGGTTTACTCATAAGATCAAAATCAAGAACAAATCGTCATGCTGAGTTATTTCAGACTTTATCCCGATTTTTTTCGGGAATCTAACATAATAGTACGATACATTCAATTTAGATCTCCGAATAAATTTAGGAGCAGGCTCTGAAACAAGCCCGTCTGAACTGTCGGGCAGGTTCAGGATGACGACCATTTTACATTATGATTTTTTACGGAGAACAAATTTATTACTATGAAACCTGAAAAAAAGTATCCTAAAGAGGTTTATTTAAACGGAAAGTGGTTAAAGCCCGATGAAGCTTTTGTCTCGGTTTTTGACCGTGCGTTTATGTTTGGTGATGGTATTTATGAGGTGACCCCTTTCTATAAAGGAAAAGGTTTTAAACTAAAGGAGCATCTTAAGCGATTACAATATTCTCTAGACCAAATACAAATAACTTTTGATGCTTTTAGCCTTGAAAAGTTGATGTTAGAAGCCATAGACCGGGCCGGCTTGCATAATGCCGATGCTGCGGTATATATCCAGCTAAGTAGGGGGGCGGGGGCCAGAAGTCATTTTGTTCCCGAAAAGATTGAAACCAGTATTTTATTGTATGCCTTTGGGGTAACTTTGGAAGGTTTTGAAAAAAAGACCTGGCATGTGATGGCAAGCGAAGATAAACGTTGGTATAGATGTGATATTAAGTCTACTGCCTTACTGGCGAATGTAATGGCAAATGAAGCGGCTATTTCAGCCGGGTTTCATGAGAATTTACTGCTGCGTAATGGGTATTTTACCGAAGGTTCACACTCCAGCCTGTTTTTTGTAAAATATGGTGTGGTATATACGCATCCCGAAGGTCCTGAAATTTTATCGGGCATTACCCGCGCCGAAGTTATTAATATTTGCGCCAGTTTAAATATTAAAGTGATTGAAAAAACGGTGCATTTTGATGAATTGGTAGAAGTAGAAGAAGTCTTTGTAACCGGTACCACCACGCAAATTATTCCTATAAGCTCCATTACCCACCATAATAAAAAAGTCTATACCACCCGTAAAGACAGCCTTACCAAAAAACTACAGGAAGTTTTTATTAAGAGAACAAGGAGGTAGATTTTGTTTTATATTTTTTGCTGGGGGATGTTTTAGCCAGGTAGAAGCTTCTAAAACAGGATTGCCTTATTTTTATGAAAATTTTGCACCAAAAATAAGATAATTTATCTGGAAGTTAGCTCAGTTCTTTTTTGCCTTTTTTTACTTCGATAGCTGATAATTATTCACAAGAACGGAAGCGGAAATATGTAAAACCCGTTCTAATTCTCTAATCATATCTACCGTCAATCTTTTCTTTTTATTGAGAATCTCTGAAACCCTGCTTTTTCCACCAATGATTCCTACTAAATCTTTTTGTTTAAGATTCATTTCTTCCATTCTTATTTTTATAGCTTCTATTGGATCTGGAGCTTCAATTGGGTACTGTTGGTTTTCGTAATTCTCGATTAAGAGTGATAAGATTTCCGCTTCATCTCCTTCTTTTGAGGTTGAGTCGGCATCAAAAATCACTTCTAATCGTTGTAAAGCCTGTTCGTAATCTTTTTCTGTCTTTATAGGTTTTATTTTCATAGTCTTTTGTGTTAAATCGTGTCCGCATTTATTTTGTCATACTCAGCGTGAGTTCCCACAAATCGTATAAACGCCCATTCTCTATCATAGTTGAATTTTACAATCAATCGATAGGAATTTCCTTTAATATTGAAAATTACTCTGTTATCCTTTAGAATGCTTGCATTTATGTACGTTCTCTTAATATCATTTGGTGACTTCCAGTTTGATGATTTTACTGTTTCATACCAGGTCTTTAAATATTGTTCGGAATCGGAATGTTTTTCCCAAAATTCACGTAAAGTTCTTTTTGCAATTATTCTTTTCATAGATTAATTTCTACGGCAAAGATAAATAAAAGTTCTCTATTTTGGAACTTTTATTGTCGATTCTTCTTTTGTGAAATTAAAGGCTAACGATTTTATGATACAAAGTTGTGTGTTCGCTCTATTCTTCTCTCAGTTAGTTTGGAGAGTTAAGAGCCATCTTATTTCCTTCGGAATCAATGAATATAGCAAAGTATCCACTTTCGTCTGCGTGAGCTGTTTTAGGTACCAGGATTTGTCCGCCATTTTTTTCTACTCTGTCAAGAACTACCTGGAGATTTTCTCCTGCGTTTAAATACATTGTAACTCCGCCTGCAGATGGCTCGTATCCGTCTGCCTGAATTATGATACCTGTTACCATTTGTTCTTCATAAGGTAATATTCCCATTTGCATTCCTTCAACATCCATTTTCTCTATTTTAATGTCTAACAATGCCTGGTAAAAATTAATTGCTCTTGAAATATCCGTTGCTGGAATTTCAAACATTGAAATGTAACTCTTCATATTTTTTGCTTTTAAATTTGTTAAAGTATCTTTTCCCATTGCTTGAGAATTTGTCTTGCCTGAATTGGTGTATAAAACAAAACAAATTGCAGAAACCAACGATGCTAAAATTATTCCTTTGGCTTACATTGATGCGCTAATTTTAATTCAATTGTAAAGTTACAAGTAGGCAAAAAGTCAAAATAGTAGAAATGCGACACTAAAAATTTATTTGTAGAAGAGTGAAGATAGAGTCATGTTTTCATTGCCTAAAAACTGCTTTGGAGTTACTCCAACAAGTTCTTTAAAATCTTTTATGAAATGATTTTGGTCGAAATATTCATTCTCGTAAGCAATGTCTGTAAGTGTTTCTGATTTTTTGTTGAGCATCAAATTTAAAGTGGCTTGCAGTCGAATGGCTTTAGATAACTGTTTTGGGCTAATACCAATTTGTTTTTTGAAGTGCCTTTCAAGCTGTCTTCTTTTTGAAATGTCTTCTTTTAAAAGAACATTGATGGGAGTTGTTCCGTTTGTTTTGAGAAGAGTATTAACGGTTGATTTCACAATATTACTAATCGTATTTTTTTCATGTAGTTTTTTCAGAAGAAAGTTTTCAATAGTATCAATTCTTTTTTGAGTGTCAATAGCTTGAATCATTTGTTGCTCTAGCTCATAGGCTTCTGATTGCTCGAAAAGTTCTGAAATAGGTATTTCCTTGTCAACCAGGTTTTCAAGGGGTGTTTTCACGAAGTTTGCAAATCCAATAGGATAGAAGCAGATTGCCAGAGAGTCAACATTACCAACAGGTAATATATTAAATGATTTTGTTCTTTGCCCCATTACCATTGCATTGGGATGAAGGATAAATTCTGTTTCCGAAGTGAATCTTTTAATCTTGTCGCCAAAATTGAAAGTCATTTCTATACATCCATCAGGCACGATTTTTTGTTTTTGATTTTTCGAATCAAAAGGAACTTCCAATGTCCAATAAAATTTAACTATTGATTCTAAATCTTTATGTGGCTTATATGTCTGATAGTTCATTTAGAATGGGTGTTTCTTAGAGTGACCCACAAAGGCTGTGGTTACCGCCAGTGCAGAAACTAGCACGTGGAGTAGTCGGCTTATTCTTTTGTTATTTGGAGTTCTAAGTTATTCTTTTTCCCGGAATACCGCATATTGGCCTTGTTAATCGCTATTTGCGGAAGTTTTTTACAACCAAGAATCATTTCACACCTTACCTTTGAGGTTCCTAATCTAATATATTTGATCTTTTTGCGGAATTTCGGAATGATGACCGCAGTTTCCTTGACCTAATTCTAAAACGGAATATTTATCTTTAATATTTAGAAAATCGATTGTGTTAGAAATCATTCGTTTGTTCGATTCATTTATCAACTTGCCGGGTTCAACAGCTTTTTGTCCTGTTGGATTTAATTGCTGTGCAAGTTCAGTAAGTTGTTTTACCCATCGTTTAATTATAATTTCATAGTTATAGAATTATCCATTTTCTTTACATCTGCTAAAAATAATGGAATATTTTCTATAATTTCATTAGAATGTAGTACACCTATGTGCAAAGATGGTGTCTTCAATATTTTTAAGGCAAGTTGAACGGTTAATAATGCCGTAATATTTCCCTCGTTTTTACCTATTAATTCGCATTCGTAGGTTTCTTTATCGCCATTTTCAGCTATTACTTTTACCCCAAACAAATCGCTACCCAAAGATGCTTTTTTAAACAGTGGAATCATTATTTTTTGCATTTTTACATTGCTGAATATTTTCGTTATCCCCGTTTTTCTTAAAATTGCCACAAGTTTTGTAAAAAAAATAGAATCGAAAGCGAGCCTTGTTTTTACTGTGGGAATGCTTGTTATGTTTGCTAAACTATGTTGGTCGGAAAAATTGAAATAGTAAAAGGTTCTTTGGCCTAATAGATTTGTTGTTTTAGGCTCTGTAAAGCTTTTTACTGTCTTTTTTGTTCCGTTAATCTGTATGACATAATTTTTATGAATGTTCTCTAAGGTCCATTGATATGCAGAATCTCCATGCTTTTCTCCAAGACCCAATAAAATATAAATTTCAATTTTTTTGGTATTTGGTAATTTTTCAATACACTGTTTTGCCAATAGGTTTGTAATTCCGGGTGCTAAACCAACGCTTAAAATTACGCTTACTTCTTTTTCTTTGGCTTTGGCGTTTAATTTTTCAAATTTCTCAATGAGTTGTTGATTGGCAGTTATATCTATGTAATTTATTTTATAGTTGATGCAGGTCTCCACAAAATTGCTGTCCTCTTGATCAATGCACATAATCACCAATCTTACATTTTTTAAAATTTCGAGTGAACTGATATTTGAAACGTCAAATTCATAAGGAATAGTCAAATTATTGAGCTTTGTAGTAAGCTTTTCAGCCTTTTCAATATCCCTGCCGGCAACAATTATTTTGTTAGGATACACTTTTGATAAGTTTGTGGCGATTGTACTTCCAACCGTTCCATAACCACCAATAATTAATATTTTATCTTTCAATTTGCTTGTTTAAATTTGATAGTTGTTTTTAGGTTGGAGATAATGGTCTTGTTTATAGATAGTTGGATGGATAAGGGACGCGGACTTGTCGGTTTAGTATTGGTTCGTTGGTCAAGTTAATTATTTTCTTACTAACGCTTAGTATATGAAAAGTAGGCGATTTCGAAGCACGAAACTTTCGGTTAAGTACAAACTTTGGTACAAGCCAAAAGCCTTGAATTTACTGCTATTTCGCCTATTTTTTATAAGATACATTGTTAGCCACTGGCTTTCTTTATTTAGTTTCATATTCCTAATGTAATCTGTTCTTTTACATTGTGATAAATCAAAGATGCTCTTATACATTCCTTTAATTCTAATTCAGGAATTTTTTCGTTTAATTTAAAGACGATTGCTCGTTTTCCTTCGAATTGAAATTTGTCGTCAAAGACTAACCTGAAAGTATTAACTAATCTACTCGTACATTGGAAATACATTGCATATTGGTCAGGTGTTTTTTCTTTCCAATCCATTCGCAAAGTGCTTCCGTTTTTGGTAACAAAACTGGGCTCTCCCCATTTCAAAGTTTCTTCCAAAACAGTTAGACTTTCGGTTTCTTCCGCTGTTTCTATTACCAATTCCCGAAGATGTTGCAATTTATCCCGAACAAAGTCGGGATAATTCGCAAAAACTTCATTTACTCTTGGGTCTGTCTTTAAGGTTAGTTTACCCATTCGTTTCTTGTTTTATACCTACATAGAAATCTACTTCCGCATCAGAAGGATTTTGTGCTTTTTCCCCGAAAATCTCAAAATCGGCATCATAGGTTCTGTCCAATTCCATTTCAAATATTTTAGACCATTGGTTAACGACCAATCCTTGCATTAAGTCTCCTTTTGCAGTTGTCTTGGTGTATGTTCCTCCACTAAATGATTTACCAACCATTCCGCTGGGAATGTTGTCTAAATTTTCAACTTTGCAACCAAGTATTGCAGTATACGGTTTTGTATGGTCGCCTTCATAGTCCGTATAAAGTGAATAAATTTCATTGTCAATTTTGTTAGGGATTTTTGCTAAAACACTCTCGGACATAAACTTACCCCAAAGTTCAGCAATTTCTTTACTTGCCTGTCCGTTCTCGTTTGTCGTTCTAATCGAGATTCCGATAATGTTAAAAGGTTCAATTTTTACTGTTTGCATTTTTTAAACTTTATGATTTAATGCAAAAGTAGATTGACCTTGTGCCAAAGGTGTGTCAGGGGTGCCCTTATATTTTTCACTACATTTTTCAAGGTAATCTTGCAAAGTCATTTTATGTGGTTCAAAATGACCATCCAAGATTTCTATTTTTTGGATACAATCAAGACGAAACGCTCTAAAGTCATTTCTTAATTTACAAAAGGCGATAAGTATCCAATTGTCCTGTGTAGTGTAAAGTGCAAACGGTTCAATTTTTCTTTGACTTTGCTTGTTTTCCAATGACAGGTAATCAATTTTTATTGTTTGATAATTTGATATAGTCGATTGAAGTTGTATCAGATATTTGCTTGTTTTTTCATTTTCACGATTATTGCGTACCTGTATTCTGTTAGTCAGCAATTCTGATTTTTCTTTTTGGGCGTAGTTTAAGACTGACTTGATTTTTGTGACAGCACTTTCGTATTGTTCAGTTAAAGATTGGTCTTTATTTTTTCTGATTAGTTGTTCTGCTGTTATTAAGGCGTTAGCCTCTTCTTGGGTAAACATTACGGGCGGAAGTTTGTAACCTTCCATAATGGAATAGCCTTTTCCTTCTTCCGTCACGATTGGAATTCCCGACTTCTCAAGAGTTCGGATGTCTCGATAAACAGTTCTGATACTTACATTATGTATTTCGGCGATATCCTTTGCGGTTACAATCCTTTTCGATTGTAATTGGGTTAGGATAGCTGTCAATCTTGCAAGTCTTGGTTTTTCTTTGTTCATCGTTTTTTCAGCTGCTTACAACGGTCTCCTTTATCGCCAGTTGGCGGAGTAAGGGACGCGGATTTGTCGGTTTAAACCTGGTTTGTTGGTCAAGTTAATTATTTTTTTCTAACGCTGCTTCTTATTGGCGATGAATCATTTTTGTTGGCAGCTGCTTTTTTATTAATTATTTATTTTTAATGTGAATCTACATTTTGGATAATTTTCACAACCATAAAATTTACCATATTTACCTTTCTTTTTAATAAGGTTACTTCCACATCTTGGGCAAATTTTCCGATCTTCATTTCTCTTTTTGGCCCGAATATTATCTTTTATTCGTTTTGTATGATATTTCTTTACCTTCTTATCAGTTATGTTGTGTTGTTGTATTTTATCAGAAATCAATTTCATTTGATTAAATGACAAGTTTTCTGAATCATTTACTTTTCTAATAGTTCTCAATAGTTTATTGGTATAAATAACAGGAATATCGGATGTTATATTTTTTAATTTTCCATTTCCTGAGAATACTATTATTGGAAAATATATGATATTGTTATATTCTGAAAGCAATTTTTTAATAGTAAAAACATGAACCCAGTTTTGTTTTATTGGATTTCGAAGCCTCTTTTTGTATTTATAAATGGTTTGAGTCCAATATTCAGAATTTTGGTGACCATGGATCCAACCCTTATAATTTTTTGTTTCAATTACAATAATTCCACTTTTACAAATTACGATATGGTCAATTTGAGAAGTTGAATTACCTTTTCTTAATAGTATATCGTTTAGGATTATATATTCATTTTTATTGAGGTGTTTTAATTTACTAGCGACCTTATATTCTCCAACAGCACCTTTAA
Organism: Salegentibacter maritimus; assembly: GCF_016236975.1. Taxonomy (NCBI): domain Bacteria; kingdom Pseudomonadati; phylum Bacteroidota; class Flavobacteriia; order Flavobacteriales; family Flavobacteriaceae; genus Salegentibacter; species Salegentibacter maritimus. The sequence continues at coordinate 4,064 of NZ_JAEHNY010000006.1, read as the reverse complement.
TTTTAGGAAGGATAATTTTTTTGAAATAGAGTGAAATTCCAGAAACAACTAAAAAAATAATAAGGAGAATTAATATTTCCATTTCTAATTATTCTTCTTTCTATTATTTTGAGCGCTAGTAGTTAACGGTCTTGATTAACGCCAGTGTGCGGACTGAAGCACGCGGAGTTGTCGGCTTATGATTTTGTTGTTTGGAGTTCTAAGTTATCGATTTTCTTCGAATACCGCATATTGGCCGTTAATCGTTGTTATATGCTGTTTGTTTGCTATTTTCAATTAGATAATTATAAAGGTGCTTCTCATCTTCTTCTATTTCTTCAACGGATACTTTTCCTTTACCAATTGATTTAGCAGAAATTGAAATCAAACCTGTAAATACTTTTGTGTATTTGTCAGTTAGTGACCATAACTTTTCTATAAACTTTGTCACTTCTTTTTCGTCAATCTCTTTTTTAGAAAGAAATTCTTTATGAAAACTGTGTATGAATTTATTCCTTTTTGATAAAAGTTCTTTAAATTCTGCATTATCAAAATTTGGTATTTCTGATTTAATTATAATCATTAATTGCCCAAGTGTCTGTTTAGTTTTTTCAGTATTATTATCTAGAATATTGCGACTAGATAATTCTTTAATTCTATATTTTTTATTCTCTTTTACACTCGAATTACATAAAGAGATGAAAAGCTTAATTATAGTTTCCAAAAATTGCAATTTGATCAGAAGCTTTCCAAAACTAGCATAATTTAGCTCATTCATTCTTGTTCATTTATAAGGTTTTTTCTTTTAGCTAGAAATTCTAATATTTCTATCCTGTCTTTATGATTTATTTCCTTCTTAGAAAGCGTTCTTTCAAAATTTCTCAGTTTAATCAACTCACTCTCTTTATATTCGTCAGGCTTGTAATTTATTTCAAATATTACTAATGCAAAAAGAAGAGCTTTCATTTCAAATTTATCTCCATAATAATTAGCAAAATAAATTGGAGTTTTGGGATGTCCCCAATATTCTTCAATTGTTTTTTCGAGTAACATTCCGTAATCTTTCATATCAGTTTAAATTTTGATGACAAATAGCATATAACTCAGTTTATACCGCTTAATATAGCCTTTTAAGAGTAAATTTATCAGGATAAACCAATGTTTTGCTAAATATAAACCAATAATACAAATTAAGAATGTGGAAAACCGTAAAGGCGGCTATTGTAGACCGGAAAGTATAGCTTATTCTTCAATAAACTGTTTATAATGCTTATAGCGTAAAAATATATCTTTTACATAGTTGTAGGGTTCGGTGCCTCTTACAAAACCATGTCTTACTACCTCGTCCTGGTAGTATTTTTTGTCTTTTAATTTCAAGATATATTCTTCTACATTTTTATCCCAAATATTGGGGTTTTTACCGTTTTTTTCTGCTAGTCGCATCGCGTCAAAAACATGACCGGCTCCGCAATTAAAAGCAGCCAACGTGAATTTTATCTTTTGAATAGAATCTTCTACGCTTTCAAAATTGCCACGCATCCTTTCTAAATACTTCACGCCGCCTTTAATATTTTGTTCGGGGTTATAATTATTGCTAACTCCAACTTCTTTGGCGGTGGCTGGCATTAATTGTATAAGTCCTGTGGCACCTGCCCATGATTTTGCTTTGGGGTTAAACCTGGATTCCTGGTATACCTGCGAGGAAAGAAAACGCCAGTCCCAGCCTAATCTTGCTGCGTTTTCTTTAATAATAGCATCGTATTTACTAATCTTATTTCCGTTTTTGCTGTAAAAATCACTCTTTATCCTGGTTCTATTAGACCTGGTATTTTTAAAGTACTTATTATAGATTACATAATAATCGTCTAATTTTTTCTCTTTGTTAATCCATGTATTTATGGCCTTTAGCAGCTTGGGGGAATTTTGCCGTACCGCCCAGGCTATACGCTGGGAAAACGAAACCCGGGTCTTGATATTAAGTACCGGGTAATAGGTTTTGTTGATAGACGCAATATTGTAATCGGCCACGGTTCTATCAATTTTACCGTCTACTACCATTTTAATAATCTCATCGGTAGTGATATTACCCTCAATATATTCTATGGGAATATCGCCGCCAATTTCATTTTGTAGGTTTTGCAGCCTTTCGGCATAAGAAGAATTCTCCCTCACCCATACGGGGTTATCTATTAGCTCTAGCGTGTTTGAAATAAGTTGCTTATCTATTTTATAACCGGGCATAGAACGCCAATTATCGGGCATTCGTTGCACTAAAGCCTGGTGCGTTACATAATGATTTTCTGTAAAGCTCACCAGGTTTTTCCTGGGTTCGGTAATGGTAAGGCCATAGGCAATTAAATCTCCTTCGCCATTGTTTAGCATATCAAATAAATCGTCTATATCTTCGGCAACAGTTATTTTTAGCTCCAGGTCTAAATTTTCAGCCAGGCGCGATAACAATTCATATTCGAACCCCATTGGCATTCCTTTATATAAAAAATAGCTCGTGGAATTGTAAATGGTGATTGCATGTAAAACCCCATCTTCTTTAATGGCTTTAAGATCTTTTGAGACTTTATAGGGTTTGGTATCCGGCTTAAGTGCGCTTAGGCCATCATTGGCATCTTTGGCTACTTGAGAACAACCAGATAAAAACACTAATACAATAAAGGAAAAAACGCTTCTTTTTATATTCATGTTCTTTAAAATACAAAGAAATGAACAAATTGCATTTATTTTTGTTAAAAATATACGTAAGTGCTGTTTTTTTAGGTTTAATTCAGAGTATAAATGAAAACAATCAGGGGGTTTCTAATACGCTTTAGTTGAATTATAGTTAAAGTTCTTTTTAAAATAGCATTGTAGCCTTCCCCAATTTAAGACAGGGCTAAATTCAATAAATTTTCATTAATATCATTCGATTCGGGGAAGAATTCTTCCCCGAATCGAGGTTTGTATTCCCTTGGTGATTTATTGCCCAGGGATTGATGCGGATGGTTATTATTGTAATCTTCCATCCATTTATTGCTTAAAGAACGCAATTGATGTAAATCATTAAACCAGTAAGCATCTAATATATCTTCTCTATAAAATCTATTTAAACGTTCTATATACCCGTTTTGCATTGGCTTACCTGGCTGGGTATACCGTATTTCCACACGTTTTCTATTGCACCATTGACTGAATGTTTTAGAGATAAACTCAGGGCCATTATCACAACGGATAGTTTGTGGTAATCCAATTTCTTCTTCTAATTGTTCTAAAGTCTCCACTAGCTTTCTAGCAGGATAGTTCAACCCTGGATCTACAGCCAGTACTTCTCGGTTGCAATCATCAATTATATTTAAGACACGTACCTTTCTGCCATCAGAAAGGACATCTGACATAAAATCCATACTCCAAACCTGATTCAATTGTTCAGGGGTCTCTAAAGGATGTTTTACCCTACCTGTAATGCGCTTTTTATGTTTGCGCCTTAGCTTAAGCTTCATCTGCCGGTATACTCGTAATACCCGTTTCCGGTTCCACTTATGGCCTTCGCGACGTATTCGTTTATAGTATTCATCAAAACCTCTGGTGGGCAACTCAGTGGCCAATTCAGAAAGTTTATCGATTACCTCATAATCGTCTCGCTTAGTCTGATAATACCACATCGAACGGGTTAAACCTACTACATTACAGGCTCGTTTTATGGAGACCTGGTACTCCTTGATCAAATAAACCGCTCTATGCTTCTTGTCGGAAGGCCTTAGAACTTTTTTGACAGTATATCTTTCAGCATTTGGTTATCTAGACTGGCATCGGCATACATCTGCTTGAGCTTGCGATTTTCTTCTTCCAACTCCTTAAGCCGTTTTAGCTCACTAGTTTCCATTCCACCATATTTCTTACGCCAATAATAGATAGTGCTTTTATCAATACCCAGTTCTCGAGCGATATCACCAACAGCTCGGCCTTGTTCGTTTTCTTTCAAGATCTTGATGATCTGACTTTCTGTAAATCTACTTTTTTTCATCGGACAGTTTATCGTTTTTAAAATTAACAATTTCGAATTTTAAACTGTCTTATTTTTAGGGAAGGCTACA
>NZ_JAEHNY010000059.1:0-204 GCF_016236975.1 Salegentibacter maritimus | reverse complement strand
CGGAAGGGTTGAAGCATGAATAGAAATCAACTTATTCAATTTTAAAAAGTGGACCACCCCGCCCTATCGGGCACCCCTTTTTAGAAAGTAGGGGAGCAAGGTGAGGTGCTAATTAAAAATAAAAATGGCTCCTTCCCTTTTGAAGGGAAGGTGGATTATTCGGCGGTAGCTGAATAAGACGGAAGGGTTGAAGCATGAATAGAA
>NZ_JAEHNY010000058.1:0-205 GCF_016236975.1 Salegentibacter maritimus | reverse complement strand
TCCCGATATTCACATAATATCCATCGGCATTTGGTACAGCATCCCAGCTAATATTTTCACTGATGCTAACCTCGGTTGCACCGTCTAGCGGACTGCTAATTGTCGTACAATTTGGAATGCTTGGTGTTGTGAAGTTTTCCGTGGTAAAACTTATTTCTGTACATCCCGTAGCACTTCCTACCACATTATAAGGAGTAACCGAAAC
>NZ_JAEHNY010000057.1:0-207 GCF_016236975.1 Salegentibacter maritimus | reverse complement strand
TTCCATAAAGCCACTAGCTTTGTATTGGTGGTTTTTATAGGCTTCCGGGATTTCCTTTTTCTCTTCCAAATAAATGGTCAGTCGATTAACGTACAATGGATCTTTAATGGCTTTTTTATCAAATCCAACAATATCAAAATACGTTAATAAACCTTCAGGAAGGATTAAGCTTAGCAGGGATAGGTCAGTCTCTTTATTCACTGGATA
>NZ_JAEHNY010000056.1:0-221 GCF_016236975.1 Salegentibacter maritimus | reverse complement strand
AGGGATGATAATCTGCCATTAGATGCAGAATACCCCGTGGGAACCACCAATATTACATGGACCGTGACAGATGATAATGGAAACGAAGCTCAACCCGTAATACAAACCGTAACGGTAACTGACGATCAGGCGCCGGTAATCGCTGCTGTGGAAGCTATAAATACTACTGCAGATGCAGATACCTGTGGGGCAATGATAGAAATTGTACCTCCGGCGGCTAC
>NZ_JAEHNY010000055.1:0-222 GCF_016236975.1 Salegentibacter maritimus | reverse complement strand
TGTACAAGATGCCGATGGATATTATATAAATATTGGAACAAATCCAGGAGGAAATGATCTGGTAAATAATACCGACCTTACAACAACTAGTTATAGCCCTACAACCGACTTCCCTGAAAACACCACTATCTATGTTTCGGTTACTCCTTATAATGCGGTAGGAAATGCCACTGGATGTACAGAAATAAGTTTTACCACAGAAAGTTTCGCAACACCAAGTAT
>NZ_JAEHNY010000054.1:0-223 GCF_016236975.1 Salegentibacter maritimus | reverse complement strand
TTTGGAATGCTTGGTGTTGTGAAGTTTTCCGTGGTAAAACTTATTTCTGTACATCCCGTAGCACTTCCTACCACATTATAAGGAGTAACCGAAACGTAGATAGTGGTATTTTCAGGGAAATGGGTTGTATGGCTATAACTTGTTGTTGTAAGCTCGGCATTGTTTACCAGGTCATTTCCCCCTGCAGTTGTCCCGATATTCACATAATATCCATCGGCATTTG
>NZ_JAEHNY010000053.1:0-224 GCF_016236975.1 Salegentibacter maritimus | reverse complement strand
GTTCCGTTTACATTTCCAACCGTACAGTTATCAGTAGCCGCCGGAGGTACAATTTCTATCATTGCCCCACAGGTATCTGCATCTGCAGTAGTATTGATGGCTTCCACAGCCGCGATTACCGGCGCCTGGTCGTCAGTTACCGTTACGGTTTGTATTACCGGTTGAGCTTCGTTTCCATTATCATCTGTCACGGTCCATGTAATATTGGTGGTTCCCACGGGGTA
>NZ_JAEHNY010000052.1:0-224 GCF_016236975.1 Salegentibacter maritimus | reverse complement strand
TTAACCTCTACCAATGTACAGGATGCTTTAGATGAGATTCAGCAGAACCTTGAAGATACCAATGCCGATTTAGGTAATATTGACCTGACTGATAATGGGGACGGTACTTTCACCTATACCGATGCAGAGGGTAATATTATAGACTTTGATGCCAATACTACCAGCTATACCGAAAATGGGGGAGGTAGTTATACCTTCACCAACGATAATGGAGAGAGTATCAC
>NZ_JAEHNY010000051.1:0-227 GCF_016236975.1 Salegentibacter maritimus | reverse complement strand
AGGAAAAAGTGTAATTTTAGAAATCAGGAAAGAAAATGGTTAATCCGACAAGTTCGCATCCCTACTCCCGCAACTTGTGATAACCGCAACCGTTGGCAACAAGCTTTAGAAAAAATTCGCGCAACCATTATGTATAAGTGGCATCTTATTATTAAACATCAAATTATGAAAAAATTAAATCTACTAATTTTGGTGATTTTCTCCTCTGCTATATTTGTCGGTTGTGA
>NZ_JAEHNY010000050.1:0-227 GCF_016236975.1 Salegentibacter maritimus | reverse complement strand
GCGGTGTGGGTATAAGTGCCGTTATTGTTATCAACTAATACATCAGACTCGTTTCCAATAATGCTTAAAATTTCATCATAGATCGCTCCCTGGTTTTGAATATTAGAAACCACATCATCAACTACAGTTACCGTGATACTCTCTCCATTATCGTTGGTGAAGGTATAACTACCTCCCCCATTTTCGGTATAGCTGGTAGTATTGGCATCAAAGTCTATAATATTACC